>JAFKLU010000352.1:0-30810 GCA_017304105.1 Sphingomonadales bacterium | reverse complement strand
GGGCATCACGCGCGAGAGCCTGGACGTGTGGCTCTCCGACGGCGACGGGCCAAGCAATGAGCTCAAGGGCTTTGCTGCGTCGAGCGGCGTGGTCGAAGGCACCGCGCGGGTGGTCAAATCCGTCGAGGAAATCAGCCGCCTGCAGCAGGGCGACATTCTCGTCTGCCAGGTCACCAATCCCACCTGGGCACCGATCTTCCAGAAGATCGCGGCCGCCGTCTCCGACATTGGCGGCTCGATGAGCCACATGGCCATCGTGGCGCGCGAATATGGCCTGCCCGCGGTGGTCGGCACGGGATCGGCCACGCAGAAGATCAAGGACGGCCAGCGCATCCGCGTCGATGGCGGGCGCGGCGTCGTGATGATCCTCGACGAAGAGCGGGTACTGGAGGACGCGTGAGCGACCGGCCACTTTCATATCGTCCGTTCGGGCTGAGCGAAGTCGAAGCCCTGTGCTGAGCGGAGGCGCAGCAACCCTCGCTCCGCTCGGGCGCGCCCTTCGACTTCGCTCGGGGCGAACGGAAAAAGATCAAGGATTGAGCTTTGAGTGCTGAAACCGCGGTCAGCTGGTTCGCTGACCTCCGCATCACAGACCGGCCCACCGTGGGCGGCAAGGGCGCAAGTCTGGGCGAGCTGACCTACACCGGCATCGACGTGCCGCCCGGCTTCGTCGTGACGACCCATGCCTTCGAGCAGTTCCTCCTCGCGCTGGAGGAGCGCTCGCCGGTGCGCGCGCTGGTCGAGGGGCTGGATCCCAATGCTCTGGATGCCGTGACTCAGGTCTCCAGAACCCTGCGCGCCCGCGTCGAGGAGGAACCGCTGCCCCCGCCCGTCGAGCAGGCCATCCTCGATGCACACGCGAAGCTCGGCGCCGCCACCGTGGCCGTCCGCTCCTCGGCCACCACGGAGGACGCGGAGGATGCGAGCTTCGCCGGCCTGCAGGACACGTTCCTGTGGGTACTCGACGCCGCCGACACCGTGCACCGCGTGCGCGAATGCTGGGGCAGCCTCTATTCGGTCGAGTCCATCACCTATCGCCGCAAACATGGCCTGCCGGAAGACGGCGTCGCCATGGCGGTGGTCGTTCAGCAGATGGTCGACGCGCGCACGGCCGGCGTCATGTTCACCCGCTCGCCGACCACGGGCGACAAGTCGGTCATCACCATCGAGGGTGCCTGGGGCCTCGGCTCCGCCGTCGTCTCTGGCGAGGTGACGCCGGACCGCTGGGTGATGGGCAAGATCACCGGCGAAATCTCGGTCCGTGACATCAGCGACAAGCATATCCGCCAGGTGCCCGCGCCGGGCGGCGGCATCGTCGACGAGGAACTGGACGCTGCGACCCGCACCGCCCCCAGCCTCTCGGACGAGGAGCTGCAGGCCCTGCGCACGGTGGGCCGCCGCGTCGAGAAACATTATGGCCGCGCGCAGGACATTGAATGGGCCGTCGACAAATCCGGTGGCATCCTCCTTCTGCAGAGCCGGCCGGAGACGGTCTGGTCGGCCAGGGACGCCAGGCCGGTGGTCGAGGCGAAGGCCGATCCACTCAAGCATGTGATGACGATTTTCGGGGGACGCAGATAAATGAGCCTTACCGCCAAGGATGTCGAGGAGATCATGAAGCTGCTCGAAGGCTCGTCCTTCGACCGGCTCGCCCTCGAGGTGGACGGCCTGAAGCTGGAGCTGGAGCGCGGCGGCAGCGGCGCGCGCCGTGCGGCGCCCGCACCTCGGCCTGCCGCCCCTGCCCCCGTCGCGGCCACGCCGCCGCCCGCGAGGGAGCGCGCGAGCAGCGAGGCCGGGCTCGTCGAGGTCACCTCGCCGCTGCTCGGCATCTATTATCGCGCGCCCAAGCCCGGCGAGCCGCCCTTCATCGAGGTCGGCAGCAAGGTCGATACGGAGACGGTGATCGGCATCGTCGAGGTGATGAAGCTCATGAACTCGGTGCCCGCTGGCGTGAAGGGCGAGGTGGTGGAGATACTCGGCCAGAATGGCGAACTGGTCGAGCATGGCGAAGTGCTGCTGCTGGTGCGGCCGGAGAGCTGAGGTGGCTCGCTGGCGCCACACAGTCCCCCTCCCGCGTGCGGGAGGGGTTAGGGGAGGGCCCGCAACGTCGCGCCGTCACCCCTTCCCGATAGATTGCTGCCCTCCCCCGTCCCCTCCCGCACGCGGGAGGGGGGAATAATGACCATCCGCCGCATCCTCATCGCCAATCGCGGCGAGATTGCCGTGCGCATCATCCGCACCGCACAGAAGCTCGGCATCGAGACCGTGCTTGCCGTCTCCGAGGCGGACCGGGGCTCGCTCGGCGCGCAAATAGCCACCCGCGCGCTCTGCATCGGCCCCGCGCGCCCGTCCGACAGCTATCTGCGCGTCGAGACCATCGTACAGGCCGCGCTCGGCTCGGGCTGCGACGCGATCCACCCCGGCTACGGTTTCCTCTCCGAGCGCGCCGCGCTGGCGCAGATGTGCGAGGATGAGGAGATCGGCGCGCCCATTCTGGTGAAGGCGGTGGGCGGCGGTGGCGGGCGCGGCATGAAGCTGGTCGAGGATCTGCGCGACCTCCCCGCCACGATGGACATGGCCTCCGCCGAGGCCGGCGCCGCGTTCGGCGACGCACGCGTCTATCTGGAGCGCTATGTGGCGCAGGGACGCCATGTCGAGGTGCAGGTGCTGGGCGATGGCGCGGGCAAGGTCATCCATCTGGGCGAGCGCGATTGCTCAGTGCAGCGCCGCTACCAGAAGCTCATCGAGGAGACCCCGGCGCCCCATCTTCCCGAGGACATTCGCGCGCAGATGCACGAAGCCGCCGTCCGCTTCGCCGCTCGGCTCGATTATCGCGGCGCCGGCACGGTCGAGTTCCTCTACGACGTGGCGCGCAACCAATTCTATTTCCTCGAAATGAATGCGCGCATCCAGGTCGAGCATCCGGTGACCGAGATGGTGACGGGGGTGGACCTGATCGCCGAGCAGATCGCCATCGCGAACGGGGAAGGCCTGCGCTTCGAGCAGTCGGACATCTGCATTGCAGGCGCAGCCATCGAATGCCGCATCAATGCCGAGAACCCGGCGCGCGATTTCATGCCGAGCCCCGGCACCGTCACCACCGCGCGCTGGCCCACCGGCGAGGGCGTCCGCGTCGACACCCATATCGTCGACGGCGCGAAGATCCCGCCCTTCTACGACTCCATGGTCGCCAAGATCATCGCCCACGGGCCGGACCGCGCCACCGCCCTTTCCCGGCTGAAACGCGCCCTGAGTGAAACGGCGATCGAAGGCGTCTCGACGAACATCGCCTTTCAGGCGGAGAGTCTCGCCGATCCCGACTTTGCGCGCGGCGGCGTGGACACGGGCTTTCTCGCGCGGCGGGCCGGGAAATGAAGATCGAACCAGTGCTCCTGCCTTCGCAGGAGCGCATGGTGGTGCGAATTGGATAGGCAGAGTTCAAGATAAATGGCCGACATCAAACTCGTCGAAACCTCGCTGCGCGACGGCAATCAATGCCTCTGGGCCGCCCTCGGCATCGATACCGCGCGCACGCTCACCGTCGCGCCGATTCTGGAACGCGTCGGCTTCAAGGCGATCGACTTCACCACCTCCACGCATATGGGCGTCGCGGTGCGCTACAAGCAGCAGGACCCATGGGAGCGCATCCGCCTGATGGCGCAGGCCTGCCCGACCACGCCGCTGCAATTCCTCTCCACCGGCTTCCGCTTCATCGCCTGGGAGACGGCGAGCCCGGACTTCATGGCGCTCGCCTTCCGCACGCTCATGAGGAACGGCATCAGCCGCTTCGCCCTCGCCGATCCCAACAACGACGCCGACGCGAATGTCGAGGTCGCACGGATGATCAAGGCGGACGGCAGCGCCTATGTCGTCGGCGCGCTGGTCTTCACCCTGAGCCCGATCCACGACGATGCGCACTATGCGGACGCCGCGCGCAAGATGGCGCAAAGCCCGGACATCGACGCGCTCTACATCAAGGATCCCGGCGGACTGCTTTCGCCCAAGCGCGCGCAGACGTTCATCCCCGCCATCCTCGCCGTGATCGGCGATAAGCCACTGGAATTACACGCACACTGCACCATCGGCCTTGGCGAGCAGAGCTATTATGAAGCGGCCGATCTCGGCGTGGAGGCCGTGCAATGCGCGAGCGGCGCGGCGGCCGACGGCACCTCCAATCCGCCGGTCGAGCGGGTCGTCGCCAATCTGCGCACCCTCGGCCACACGGTCGACATAGACGACGCGGCGCTCGCCGAAGTCAGCCGCTTCTTCACGGAGATGGCCGCAGCTGACGGCCTCGCGACCGGCCACCCCATGGCGTTCGACGCCGCCTATCTCCAGCATCAGCTCCCCGGCGGCATGGTCGGCACCATGCGCCGCGGCGCCGTCGTCGAGGAGCTTGGCCGCGTGCGCGAGGAGCTCGGCTGGCCCATCGTAATGACGCCCTTCGCCCAGATGGTGATGACGCAGGCGGTGATGAATGTCACCGGCACCGAGCGCTACAGCGTCATCCCCGATGAGGTGATCCGTTACGCGCTCGGCAAGTTCGGCCGGCCCAACCAGCCCATCGCGCCCGAGGTGCTGGATCGCATCATGGCCCTGCCGCGCACGAAGGAACTCGCCGCCGAACCCGGCATGGCGGACCTGCCGGAGCTGCGCAAGCGCATCGGCACCGGCCTTTCGGACGAGGAATTCCTGCTGCGCGCCACCATGCCCGCGGGGCAGGTCGATGCGATGCAGGCCGCCGGCCCCGCCCCCCGCCACTATGATCCCAGCCTCCACCCGACCATGGACCTCATCCGCAAGCTCATCGCGCGCGGCGACATGACACGGATCATGGTTGAAAATCCGGGCTTCAGGCTGGAGCTGGAGAGCTACGAGTAAGCGCGACGTTAGCCCCTCCTCTTCAGAGGAGGGGTTGGGGTGGTGCTGGACGCCGCCGACGATCGCTGAGCGAGCGATGCCTGCGCATCGCCACCACCCCCGCCCCCTCCTCTGAAGAGGAGGGGAGAAGAGATTGGAAGGACATCCATGACCGCCCCGTTCACCGAAGCCCTCCGCCCCGCTCAGGGCTTCATGTTCGACCTAGACGGCACGCTCATCCTCAGCGACCGCAATCTCGGCGGCTACACGCTGCTCTCGGGCGCGATCGAGCTGCTGACCGATCTGCAGGCGCGCGGCATCCCCTATCTCGCGCTCACCAATGGCAGCGCCTATCCCGCCGCCAAGCAGGCCCCGCGCCTGCGCGCGCTCGGCCTGCCGATCACGGACGAACATCTCTTCACGCCGAACAGCGTCGCCGGTCATGTCTTCCGCCAGCGCGGGTTCGAGAAGGTCCTCGTACTCGGCACGCAGGGGGTAATCGATGCGCTGAACGTCGAGGGCATCGCCACCGTCCGCCCCGACGAGCCGGGCGCCGCGCAGGCCGATGCCGTCTATGTCGCCTGGTATCCCGAATGCGCCATGCCGGACGTCCATGCCGCCTGCGAGGCGGTGCTGGGCGGCGCGGCCCTGTTCTCCGCGTCGGACGTGCCCTTCTTCGCCTCGAGCGGCGGCCGCGCCTTCGGCTATAGCTGCGCCATCGGCGGCGCGATCGCGCGCGTGACCGGTGTCGAGCCGGAAGTCACCGGCAAGCCCTCGCTCCATGCCATGGATTTTGTCGCAGCCAGGCTCGGCGTCCCGGTCGAGGGCGTGGTGGTGATCGGCGACGATCCCAAGGTCGAGACCGAAATGGCGCGTGCCGGCGGGGCGATGGGCATCGGCATCACCACCGGCACCACCTCCGCCGCCGAATGGGCCGCCCAGGCCCCCGAGCGCCGCCCGCATCGGGTGATCGACAATCTGGCCGAGGTCGCGGGGCTGGGTTTGCTGGACTGAGGCAGATGCGGGGGGGGCAGACGGCCATTTAGCCCCTCAACTCCGGGGAAGGAGTCGGGAACCGCTGCGAACGTCTCCTATGCGAGCGATGCTGCGGCCTCCCTTCCCGGCAATGAGCGCGTTATCCCCGGCGCAACGAACCGGCGCGCCATGATCTTCTCCCGCCAGCGGGATAAGGGCGGCTTTCCACGGCGCGGGCAAGAACCGCCACGCTCGCCGGCAAGGGAGAGCAACCCTCTGTCCCAACGCGCCCGATCCATGTCATGCTCCCGGCCGATCGAACCCTCGCAACGCTCCCGAGTCGCCCCCACAAGAGACGGCCCGCGTTCGCGATTTTCGGAACAAGAGGACGCGCCGTCACATCGGTGAGAGGCGCGGAAAAAAGGAAAGGAGGCCACCCATGATCTTTGATGATCCCATCGTCGCCGCGACGTTCGAGGAATATCAGGCCCGCGTCGCCTCCGAGCGCCGCCTCATGGCCGGCGGTGGCGCATCTGCGAACCGTCCGGTCTCGCGGGATGACCTGCTGCTGCCGGTCGGGCCGGAAGTGGGCTCCTTCCTCCATTCGCTGGTCCTCGCTCGCCAGCCCCGGCGCATCCTGGAGCTTGGCACGAGCTACGGCTATTCCACCCTGTTCCTGGCCGACGCGGCCAAGCGCATCGGCGCGCAGGTCGTCACCATGGAGCTTGCCGACTATAAACAGGCCTATGCCCGCGAGAGGCTCGCCAGATCGGGCCTCGTCGACGTGGTCGACTTCCGTCTCGGCGATGCCGTCGCTCTGGTCGAGGCCGACCCCGGCCCGTTCGATTTCGTGCTGCTGGACATCTGGAAGGACGTCTATCTCCGCTGCTTCGAGGCGCTCTATCCCAAGCTTTCCGAGGAAGGCGTGATCGCTGCCGACAACATGATCGACCCCGCCACGGCCCGCCCCAGCGTGCGCGCCTACCGCGCGGCGGTGAAAGCCAAACCGGACCTTCAGACGGTGCTCCTCCCCATCGGCCAGGGCATCGAGCTGACGGTGAGATGGAGCGCGGAGAACGCGAAGCTCTGACGCAGATCCCCTCAGGGAAAGTAGAGCCTCAGCGCCGTCCGCGAGATCTCGGCGCGCGCCATCGGGTCCGGCACCCAGCGCCGGAAGCTCTCCAGCACCCGCGCGTACGTGACGCGCTTCTCATAGCCCACGAAGGGTGCATCGCTTCCCCAGAGCAGCCGGTCCGGCCCGACACGCGTCAGCAGTTCCTGCGCCACGATGCCGGCGACCGTATCGAGATCGCTGTCCGGATCGCGCCAGCTATCCGTGCCCGCCAGCCGGAACCCGCCGGACAGCTTCACCCAGCCACGCCCCGTGTCCACCGCCTCCAGCATCGCCGCGAACCCGTCGCAGGCCAGCGGATCGGCCGGATCGGGGTGGCCCATATGATCGATGACGGTATCGACCCCCGCTTCCACCAAGGGCTCCAGCACCCTGCGCAGCATCGGCCACTCGATCGCGACATGGACGTGCCAGCCCAGGTCACGCACCCGGCGGAACAGCAGGCGATAGTCGTCGCCACGAAAGTCCGGGAGCTGCTCGGCCCGGGCGAGCTGGAGGCGGATGCCGACGATTCCGTCCGCCGCCATCTGCTCCAGCGTGTAGAAGTCCGTCCTCGGCGAGACGATCGCCGTGCCGCGCAGCCTGCGGTGCCGGCGCAGTTGGCGGATCATGTAATCATTATAGAAGCCCGAGATGCTGATGCCCGAGATGATGCCGAAATGGACGCCATGCGCATCCATCGTCGCCAGCAGCTCCTCGGCCGAGAAGCCATAGTCGATGTGCGTCCAGGCCTCCCGGCTGACCGGCATGTCCTTGAGGAAGATATGCGCATGGCAGTCGACGACGGGCGCGTCCATGCCGACAACATCACTGAACCCTGGCTCGCCCATCCTGCCTCCCTTGACCTGGCCATTCTCTGGACCAAGCGGGACAGGCTCACTTGCACAGATTGGCAGGATCGCTTGACAGCAGGCGGCGGGAAAGGGGCGCGGCTCCCGCCGTGCGGGAGCCTCAGCGGTCGATGTCGCGCCGGAAAGTCTCGGGCAGGAAGACGAGCCCGATCACAACCGTCGCGGCCGCCACCACCACCGGATACCACAGGCCGTAATAGATATCGCCCGTCGCGGCGACCATCGCGAAGGCGGTCGTCGGCAGGAAACCGCCGAACCAGCCATTGCCGATATGATAAGGCAGGGACATGGAGGTATAGCGGATGCGGCTGGGGAACAGCTCCACCAGCATCGCGGCGATCGGCCCGTAGACCATCGTCACCAGCAGCACGAGATAGAAGAGAATGGCGACCAGCCGGACTTCGTCGATCCCGGCGGGATCGGCCCTGGGGGGATAGCCCGCTTCGTCGAGCGCGGCCTGCAGCTCACGCTGGAAAGTCGCGATCGCCGCCGCCAGCTCCGCGCCCTGCACCTTGAGCGGCGTCGGCGCGATCAGGGTCCTGTCGCCGATCGAAACGGCGGCGAACGTGCCCGGCTCGCCCGTCCTGTTGCTATAGTTGATGCCGTTGCGCGCGAGATAGGCCTTGGCGATGTCGCAGCTGCGGCCGTCGAACTTGTTGCGTCCTACCGGATCGAACTGGAAGGAACAATTGGCCGGATCGGCCGTCACCACCACCGGCGCGCGCGCCTGCGCCGCCGCGAGGGCCGGGTTCGCTGCATCGGACAAGGCGCGGAAGGCGGGGAAATAGGTGAGCGCGGCCAGCGCGCAGCCGCCCAATATGATATATTTCCGCCCGATCCGGTCCGAGAGCCAGCCGAACAAGACGAAGAAAGGCGTCCCGAGCGCCAGCGCGATGGCGATGTAGATGTTGGCGCTGGCGCCATCCACCTTGAGGATCTTCTCCAGGTAGAAGAGCGCGTAGAACTGCCCGGCATACCAGACCACCGCCTGACCCGCGACGGCGCCGAACAGGGCGACCAGCACCCATTTGAGGTTGGCCCATCGCCCGAACGCCTCGGAGAGCGGCGCCTTGGAGGTGGTTCCCTCCTCCTTCATCTTCTGGAAGACCGGGCTCTCGGCCAGTTGCAGGCGGATCCATAGCGACACGCCGAGCAGCAGGATCGAGACGAGGAACGGCACGCGCCATCCCCAGTCGCCGAACGCCTCCTCGCCCATCGCGCTGCGGAAGCCGATCACCACCAGCAGCGCGGCGAAGAGGCCGAAGGTCGCAGTGATCTGGATGAAGCTCGTGTAAAGCCCGCGCCGATCGTTGGGCGCATGTTCGGCCACATAGGTCGCCGCGCCGCCATATTCGCCGCCGAGCGCGAGCCCCTGAAGCAGGCGCAGCGCCACGAGGATGATCGGCGAGGCGATGCCGATCGTCTCATATCCCGGCAGCAGGCCCACCGCGAAGGTCGAGAGGCCCATGATCGCCATGGTCACCAGAAAGGTGTTCTTGCGCCCGACGAGATCCCCGATGCGCCCGAACACCAGCGCGCCGAACGGCCGCACGGCAAAACCCGCCGCGAAGGCACCAAGCGCGAGGATGAAACCCGTCGTCTCGTTGACGCCGGAGAAGAACACCCGAGAAATGAAGGTGGCGAGCAGGCCGTAAAGGTAGAAATCATACCATTCGAACACCGTGCCGAGCGAGGAAGCCGTAATGACCAGCTTCTCGCTCTGCGTGGCGCGATGATGTTTGGACGAAATCTCCTGCGTGGCCATGCTCATCCCCCCTCGCGCCGCCACGCATTTCATTACATGGACGCGTCGTTCCGTCCAGGGATTATGCCGCTCGCCCGGCCGTTACTCAGGCGCCACATTTCGATTGCTGATCAACCACTTTCCACCGACGCGCACCACATCGTCGACACCGCGCCCGGCGGCCGCGAGCCGCGGCGGAGGATTGAGCGTTTTGCCCGCGAACACGGTCTGCCAGTAATAATGGACCCGGGCATGATCCTTGTCGACGAACTCGATCGTCTGGTTGGCCATGAAGTGATGCATCGCCGGGATCACCTCTCCCTTGGCGCGGCGATCGTCCTGGCTCTTCTTCATGTCGATGACCATCTGGCGCAGCGCGGCGCTGCCCTTGGTCTTGCCGAATGCGCCATCGGGCGTGAACACTCGGGCATAGCCATCGGGATCGAAACCGTCGATCGCCCGCACATAGGTCCACATCAGCTGCTCGATCTGCATGCGGTCCTGTGCCTGCGCCAGCGTCAGGTCGCTCGTGGCCGCCGGTGCGGCGGGCGGCAGGGTGGCCGGGTCCCAATGCTCGTCGGCCTTGCCGTCGACGAAGCGCCACATGTCGAACCAGGTCGTGGTGTAGCTCTTCGAGGGGTCCTTGGGGTCCTTCATTTCGCGCACGAAGCTGACCGTCACGAAATCGCCCTCGGCCTGCACCGCCACGACCTTGGTCTGCATCTTCGCAGGGATCGGCTTGGGCGTGCGCTTCGCGACGTTGACGAAATAATGGATCACCGCGTCCAGCCCGGAGGCCGCCATCGGATTGTGCTGGATGTAGCGCTTGGTGAGATAGAGCGGCGCGCGGTCCCACGGGTCCGCTTCGAGCAGCTCCTTCACGATCTTGAGCGCCACCTGCTTGTTGCGGTGAAGCTTGGGATCCTTGCTGGTGAACAGCGATTCCGGGTCCGGATGCGCGATCACGGGATCGCTCAGGGCCTGCGCATGGGCGGGGGCTGCCCCGAGCACCAGTGCGATGGCAAGCAGCGGCAAAGCGATCTTCATGACAATTCCCCTCCTCCTGTCGCGGACTATGCCCGCGCTCGGATGCTTGCATGACATGCCGCACGGCCAGCGGCAACATCCTGTCCGAGGAACCCGCAGAATCGCAAGATCAGCCAAACAATTGGGAACCTTCGCTCCATCCCGGCGTTGTATCATGCCGAGAAGGGGTCTCGGGGGGACGGAACTTCATGCGATCGGAGATGCCGCCGGCACTGATTTCCGGCTGCCTCATCACTGGAACATATTGTTGCGCCCTGCCCGCTGCCGGCCGGGAGCAGAGCGCCGAGCAACTGCGCGCGAATGACCTCGCCATTTGGGCGGAACGGCAATGAAGCGGCTGCTCGCAGCTCAGGATGCGCCGGAGACGGTGAGGAAACTGACGCTCCGGCTCGTCGCGACGCCTCTCATGGCCGGCCTTGTCGCGATCCTGCTGCTGATTGCGGGCGCGATCTTCGCCTATCGGATCGACCAGATCAGTCACGCGGAGAAGTTGCGCCAGGCCAACGTCCATGCCCAGATTCTCGCGAACGGCATCGCCGCGCCGCTCGCTTCCGGTGATGTCCGCACGCTGCACGAATATCTGGACGCGCTGCATGCCGATCCGCAGATCATGGCCGTCGCCGCCTATGACGCGGCCGGTCGGTTCATCGCCGGCTATGCCGTTCCGCCCGTGAAGCTGCCCCCGCGCGGCGAGCTGGCGAGGCCGCTCACCTCCGCGCGCGACCTCATCTCGACCGCTGCGATCAAACAGGGGGGAAGCCGGCTCGGCACCATCTATCTGCATACCAGCCTCGACAGCTGGCCAAGGCGGGCGACGCGCTATTTAGGGCTCGGCATCATCGTGCTGATGGCCGCGCTGCTGATCGCAACGCTCGGCGCCTCCTATGCCTCGCTGCACGAAGCGCACAGCCGGCTACAGACCGAGATCGCGAACCGAGAACAGGCCGAGGAAGCGCTGCGCCAGTCGCAGAAGATGGAAGCGCTCGGCCAGCTCACCGGGGGCGTGGCGCATGATTTCAACAATCTGCTGATGATCGCCTCGGGCAGCCTGGATCTCATGGATCGTACCGACGATCCCGACAAGCTCGACAAACTCAGGGCCGGCATCCGCCATGCCGTTGAGCGCGGCGCGCGGCTGACCCAGCAATTGCTGTCCTTCTCGCGCAGCTCGCCGCTCAAGACCGAAGTGGTGGACCTTGCCGAGCGCATCCACGGCATGGAGGCGCTGCTCGACCGGCTGACCACGAGCGGCATCGAGCTCGACATCGATCTCGCGCCGGATCTCTGGCCGGTCGAGGTCGACCCGTCCGAGCTGGAGGTCGCCCTGCTCAACATCGCCATCAACGCGCGCGACGCCATGCCGGACGGCGGCCCAGTCCGCATCGTCGCGCGCAATCTGCCGGGCGAGGCCGATCGTGTGTGCATCGCCATCACCGACGCGGGCGAAGGCATATCCCCCGAGATGCTCGATCGCATCTTCGATCCCTTCTTCACCACCACTGCTGCTGCCGCGCTCGACCCGGATGCCGGTGCGCGCGCGGAGCGAGACGCCGGTGGAGGAGGCGACGGGCCGGCGTCGCATCCTGCTTGTGGAGGATAATGACACGGTCGCGGAGATGGTCGGCGGGATGCTCGCCGAGATCGGCTATGAGCAGGAGCGCGCGATTTCCGGCGACGAGGCGCTGGCGCGCCTGGAGCGCGGCGCCGACTTCGCCCTGGTGCTCTCGGACATGATCATGCCGGGCAAGCTCAACGGCTTCGATCTGGTCCACCAGATCGCGCGCCGCTGGCCCGGCCTGCCCTATGTGCTGATGACCGGCTATAGCGAGGCGACCGCCAAGGCGGCCAGCGAGGGCATCCCGCTGCTCACCAAGCCCTTCACCATCCAAAAGCTCTCCGCCCAGCTCAGCCAGACAATGGCGCAGGGCTGAAACCCCGATAACGGTCGCCTCGCCTTCTCCTTGTTGCTAAGGCCGTTCCTGCCGGGCGGCTGGGGAGACAATGGTTCGCGATGGAAGAGGACGTGAGGGAGCATGTCGACCGGGAGGGTCTGACGGCGGCGGCCGCGCGCATTCGCGCCTCCTCGCATCTCGGCCGGTCCGAGACGCTGCGCCGTCTGTTCGACTTCCTGCTGGAGCGCACGCTCGCGGGCGAGCCGCCCAAGGAGATCGAAGTCGCCGCGCACGTCTTCGGCAAGCCCGGCGCGGACCTCATGGTGGACGCGTCCGTGCGGGTCTATGTCCACCGGCTGCGCAAGAAGCTGGAGGATTATTATGCCGGCACCGGCCGGGACGATCCGGAGCAGCTCACGCTTCCCAAGGGCGAGTATCGCCTCCAGCTCGTCACGAAGGACGCGCGGGCCGCGGCTGAGCCTCCCGCGCCAACGGTCGCTGCGCCCGCACCGGCGGCCGGGAAATGGAGCGGCAAATGGCTGTTCTTCGCCGGAGGCCTGCTCGCGGGCGGCGCGCTGGCACTGAGCGCCCTGCTGCTCTCCCGGCCGGACGATGGCTTCGAGACCATCCGCAGCGCGCAACCCTGGGCCGCGCTGCTCGCCAGCCGCAAGCCCCTCACCTTCGTCAGCGGGGACTATTATCTCGTCGGCGAGCGCGATGCGGCGGGCGAAGACCCCAAGCGCCTCGTGCGCGACTTCTCGATCAATTCGCGCGAGGAACTGGACGAGCTGCTCATGCACCGGGCGGAGTTGCGCGATCGCTATGTGGACCTCGGGCTCTCCTATCTGCCGGTGAGCAGCGCCTATGCGCTCAAGGCCGTGCTGCCCATCGTCACGCCGAGCCTCAGCGAACGCCGCTTCACGCCCTTCGTCCTCTCCTCCAAGCTGACGCCGCCGATGCTGAAGAACAGCGACGTCATCTATGTCGGCCTGCTGAGCGGGCTCGATCTGCTGGAGCAGCCGGTCTTCGCCGGCTCCCGCTTCGCCTTCGCGGGCAGCTATGACGAGATCATCGACAGCAAGACCGGCAAGATCTATGTCGCCGATCCACCCGGCGTCGGCCAGAACGCGCAGCGCAACTATGCCTATGTCGCCGTCCTGCCCGGCCCGACCGGCAACCGCATCATCATCCTCGCCGGCACGCGTGATCCGGCCGTGCTGCAGGCGGCGGACATCCTCACCAGCCCGGACATGCTCGCAAAGCTCGCGCCCGGCGCCCAGGATGGCTATTTCGAGGCGCTCTACGCGGTGGACGGCGTGGGCAGCGAGAATCTGCGCGGCACGCTGATCGCTTCGAACCGCCGCTCCCTGGAAGGCATGTGGGACGCGCTCAGCGTGCCCTGAGCGCGCCGCCTCCCTGCCCCTCCCTGGCATAGGGGACCGAGACAGCGGCCCCACCCCCTCGGTAACAATACGTCATTCAGCTTATTGGGAACTGGCCTGGTTTGCCCATAGCCTTGACGCTTAAGAATTTCGGTCTTCACGGCGGTGATTGGCCGAGGAGTGGCGGCGCGCGCCGTTCGATGAGCCGGGGCGGCTATCTCTCCAGCCCGACCAGCCACAGGCGCGCTAATGGTACACCGGCCTTCCAAGACCTTCTGAGGCTCGGGCGATTATCGCCCAACCTGGCCGCCCCCGAATCGCAAGGATCGGGGGCGGCATTTTTGAGGAACGAGCATTCGCCCGTCGGCGCCGCAGGGCCTTCTGCGGATGACAGGGAGGTCTGGCATCGGGCCGAACTGCGTGGCCGGTTGCCCGTCGTCCCCGCCTGGAGCGATCCCCCGACGTGGACCGGGCTACACCTCTCATTTTTCGAAAAAATTTGCCCCGCTGGCGGCAAACCCGATTGAACGCAAGCCGCTAAAAGCCCCAGCAAACAAACAGAAATGATTTGTCACATCGCGGCGCGGATCGCGAAACAATGGGATGCCAATTCGAAACAAAGTCATTCTGACGGAGGTTCGAATTGATCATCAAGCTTCTCAGCGCGTCCGTGCTCGCTGCTCTTTCCACCGCTGCCGCCGCGCAGTCGCTCGCTGACACACATCAGCAGCTTTCCGTGCCGGGCAAGACGGTCGTCGCCTATCGGCCGATCGCCCCGAGCGCTCCCGGCGCGTCCAAATGCCATCCGGACGCGACCAAGGCCGTCGCCTGCGAAGCGCGTGCGCAGAATGTCCGCATGCTGGCGCTGGCCGCTGCCAGGCAGAACACCACACTCAGCCAGCGCTAAACGCTGCTTGCCGTAAAGGCATGACCGGCGGGCTCGCCCCGCCGATGCTTCCGGGCCACGCCAGCCGCTGCAAGGATAAGGCGCGCGGCGGCCCGTGAGCGGAATGAAATGCTTGCGGTTCCATGGGTCCGGGGAGAGGAAGTCGATGCCGGCGCGTGCCGGCAGGTCTCGCAAGGCGGCGACGCCCCGACTGGCGGAATCGCTGCCGAGCCATTATCTGCAACCCGACTTCGAAGAGCCCACTGATCCCAATGACTGCCCAGACCATCATACTCGTCGAGGACGATCCGGGCCTGCGGACCCTCATCGCACGGCTCCTGCAGGAAAACGGCTTCCTGGTGCGCACGGCCGCCACCGCGCCTGAAATGTGGATCGCGCTGGAAAACGGCCCGGCCGCCAGCCTCATCGTGCTCGACATCATGCTGCCCGGCACCAACGGCATCGATCTTTGCCGCCAGATCCGCCGGACCAGCGACATCCCGATCATCTTCATCAGCGCCAAGGGCAGCGACGAGGACCGCATCCTCGGCCTGGAGCTGCGCGCGGACGATTTCCTCTCCAAGCCATTCCAGCCGCGCGAGCTGGTGGCGCGGGCGCGGGCCATCCTGCGCCGCGGGCCGATGACGGACCGCGAGGACGCGCGCAGCCGCAATGAATTCTCCTTCAACGGCTGGACGGTCTATTTCTCCCGCCGGGAGCTGCGCTCGCCCTCCGGCGCGGTGGTGGACCTGACCGGCGCGGAGTTCGACCTGCTCAGCACCTTCATCTCGCAGCCAATGCGCGTTATCGGGCGCGAGCGGCTGATCGAGCTTTCCCGCACGCGCCTGAGCGATTCCTCGGATCGCAGCATCGACGTGCTGGTCAGCCGCCTGCGCCGCAAGCTCGCCGCGGCGGGTGGCGAGCCGCCCATCGTCACCATCCGCGGCGTGGGCTACATGTTCAGCGCACCCGTCGTCCCCGCTTGATGAAGCGGCCCTCGGTCGGCCTCCTCGGCAGGATCCTGCTGATCCTCGCCTTCGTGCTGGTGACCGAGTTCGTCGCCAACACCCTCATCTTCGAGCGGGTGAACAAATTCGCCCTGCAGGACGATGACGCACACCGCATGGCGGAATATCTCGTCGTGGCCCGGCGGATCATGGACCGCACGGCGCCCGAGGGACGCGAGGCGGTGGCGCGCGAGCTCAGCACGGCGCGGCTCCAGGTGAGCTGGCAGAAGGGCGTCGACACGCGCGGGACGCCTTTCAGCCTCGATGATCTGCGCGCGCAGATCCTCTCCATCGAGCCCGAGCTGTTCGAGGGGAAGCTGCGCCTGCACCTGTTGCCGCTGAGTCAGGGCGGAGACATCGCCGGCAGTCTGGAACTGACCGATCATAGCGCCATGCTGTTCCGCAGCTCGCAGCAACATGCCTTCTGGCCGCTGACGCTCGGCCGCATGGTGGCGATGGCGCTGCCTGTTCTGGCGCTGGCGCTGCTCGGCGCGCTCGCCGTGCGCGCCACGCTGAAGCCCTTGCGTGCCCTCATGGGCGCCACGCGGACGATCGGCAGCCAGGAGCCCGTCGATGTGCCCGAGCGCGGTCCGCCCGAAGTGCGAGCGCTGATCCGCGACTTCAATGCGATGCAGACCCGCATCCACCGACTCATCACGACGCGCACGCAGGCGCTGGCGGCGGTCGGGCACGATCTGCGCACGCCGCTGGCGCGGCTGGAGTTGCGGCTGGACGGCGCGCAGATGGATGCCGAGACGCGCCGGGCGATCCGCGAGGACATCAACGAGATGGGCGACCTCCTTCGCTCGCTGCAGATCTATCTGGGCGGGGAAGGTGAAGGGCTGCCGGCGGAGAAGATCGACCTTGCCGTCATGGCCTCGACGATCATCGATTCGGCGCGCGATGCGGGGCGGGACGCGGTCTATGACGGTCCCCTCAGCCTGGACATCCGGGCGCGGCCGGTCTCGATCCGGCGGGCGATCGCCAATCTCGTGGAGAATGCGCTGCATTATGCCGGCAATGTGCGGCTGGCGATCCGGCAGGTGGAGGGCGCGACCCTGATCTGCGTGGATGACGACGGGCCGGGCATCCCGCCGGACAAGATCGCGGTGGTTCACCAGCCCTTCGTGCGGCTCGACGAGGGCCGGGCCCGCAACACGCGGGGCATGGGGCTGGGGCTCGCGATCGTGCACAATGCGGTGCGGGCGGAAGGCGGGGAACTGATCCTCGAGAACCGGCCCGAAGGCGGGTTGCGGGCAACGATCAGGCTACCGCTGCGGGAGGCCTCGATTTAGCGGCATTATATGGCACGCACCAAGGCCGCCTCAGCCGGGCAGCGCCCGTGATCGACGCCACATTGCCCGTCGTGCCCGACCGCTTCTTCTCGGTTCAGGCGGGGGCACGCCGCTCGGATCTACCAGATCCGGTGCTGCATTCCCGCCAATGCCCCTTTCAATAGGTCGCGGGCGGATCACTGGCCGGGAAGGATTCGTCCGCCGCCTCGTCGACCTTGTCCCAGTCGTGCTCGTCGTCACGCATGTGAATGGGGCCTGCATCGCGAACATGAACCGGTGAGCCGACCGGCGCGCCGTCACCGGCAAAGGCCGGGGCCGGGCGCTCCTCCGGCTCGTGGGCGGCACTGCGTTTCAGCCAGAAGAAACCGCCGATGGCGGCGGCAAGACCGACCAGCAGGCCGGTGCGATAAGTCGTGGCACTATTCATGGATCCTCCTCATGGGCTGTCGCGGCGTAGCGCCGTCAGGATGCTTGAGGAGTAATCTTTGAGGCGACGGAATGTTCCGCACTGCCCGCGCAGGAATGGGATCAGGGCACAATGCCCTTCGCGGCCTGGCCGTTTCGCTCAGCGCCGTCTGGCTGGAGGCACATGGAACAGCGCGACGAATGGTCGCCGCACCGCTCGCATGTGCCGTTCCTCCTGAAGCCAGACCCGACAAAAGGGTGACGATGCCTCCGAGCAATCGCATCTGGAGGCCCATTTTGTTCTGGACCCTTTCCCCGGAATTCACAAATCAACGATTCCGGCTTGACTCGAATACTGGACAGTTATCAAACTTTGGTCAAGCGCCTTCGCGACAAACCATTGCCAGATGCAGTTGGGGGTGGCGGCGGCGCGGCGCAGCCTCTATTGGAGGGCTTATGACTGAACTGGTGACCGACGCCCCCGTGCGCCCCGGCGTTTATCTGCGCGGCACCGAGACGGTGGACGCCATCCTCAAGGCAGCGCTTTCGGTGCTGCTCGACGAAGGCGCCGCCGCCTTCACCATCCGCCGCATCGCCGCTGCCTGCGGGATGAAGGTCGGCAATGTGAGCTATCATTTCCCGCGCAAGGAAATGCTCATTCAGGTGCTGCTGGACGATCTGTTCAATTCCTACGATGTCAAGCTCGAACTCAGCGTGCGCCAGCCCAATCTCTCGGCCGAGGAGCGCCTGCGCACCGTGATCGCGATGTGCCTCGACGACATCGCCTCCAAGCGCACGACGCGCCTGTTCACCGAGCTCTGGGCGCTCGCCAATCACAATGACTTCATCGCCGAGCGCGTGCGCATCTTCTATTCGAGCGTGCATGAGGTGATCGGCGAGCATGTGGCGGCGCTCAATCCGCGCCTCTCCCCGGACGAGGTCCGCACCCTGTCGCTGTTCATCAGCGCCTCAATGGAAGGCGCAACGCCCTTCCTCGGCTACCAGAAGCCCTGGGCGAACAAGATGCCGGCCATCGCCGCGATTTCGGCCGAGTGGTTCGTGAAGCTTGCAAAAAGCATCGAGCCGGGCGAGATTTCCAGGATGATCGAGCAGCGGGGCTGAACCCGCGCCGGTTCCGGGAGGGATGATCCGTAAAGGCCCTTGCGCTCGCCAGCGCGAGGTGGGGCTTTGGGGATCGCCATGGGACTGTCGCCGCGCAGCAAGACCACGCTCTTCGCCACGATCCTGATCGCCGCGCTGGCTTGCCTTCAGGCGGGCATCGATCCCGTTTTTCTGACGCTGCTCTCCTCCGCCCATCCGGTCGCGCCCGCCGATCACGGCTGGATCGTCGGCGCGACTCAGGCCGGCATGGCGGTGGGCGCGGTCATCGTCTGGCGCCTCGGCGCCCGATTATCGCGCGCCGTATTCACCCTCGCGGCGATCGCGACTTTCCTTTCCAGCCTCGCTACGGCGCAAATCGAGGAGACGCCGGCGCTGCTCGCGATCCGGGCGGGCTACGGCCTCGCCATGGGGATGATCTACACGCGCGCCATGAGCGCGGCCGCGGCCTGGCGCCCCAACGGGGCCTATGGCGCGGTGTTCCTCATCCAGCTGCTGCTCTCCACCCTGTTTGCGCTGCTGCTGCCGCCCATTGCGGATCTGGTCGGCCCCGCGCCGTCGCTCGCCATGCTGGCCGTTGTGCCCTTCGCCGCCCTGCTGCTCATCCTCGTCACCACTGGCCCGGAACACTCAGCGGCGCGGCATGGAGACGCCCGGCACCTCGAACAGCACCAGCCGGTCGACGCGGCGGCCTGGGCCCTCGCCGCCGCAACCCTGCTGTTCATCTGCGCGACGATGATGGTGTGGAGCTTCACCGGAGCGCTCGCCATCGCGGCCCATATTGACGAGGACGTGATAGGCCAGGCCGTCGCGGTCGGATCGCTGGCGGGGGCGTTCACCGCCCTCGGGGTCATGCGGGAGAAGCCGCTGGTGCCGCTCCCGCTCACCGGCGCGCTCGCGGGGCTGTCGCTGCTCTCGCCCATCCCTGCGGCATCCGGCGGCGATGGCAGCCTGTTCATCCTGTCCATCGTGCTGCTCAACATCGGCTCGACCGCGATCATCATTCGCTGCTCGGGCATGGCCAGCGCACGCAGCGCCGATCCGCTGTTTCGCCGCCTTGTCGCTTGCACCCATCCACTGGGCATGATCCTCGGCCCGGTCGCCGGATCGCTGCTCACCGCCTCGCTCGGGCAGGGCGGGCTGCTCAGCGGCGCGGTTGTGGTGATCGCGAGCGGTTGCCTCTCGCTACTGCTTGCCACGCTCTGGCAGCGTGGCAAGGCTCCTGGGGCGCCGCGCCGGGACGCACTGGAATCCGCTGCCTGAACGGCCGAATCCCGCCCATTTCCTCGCAGTCGCAAAAAAATTCATCGGCCCGCGACGAAAGGCTTGACCATTTTGGACGACTGTCCAATGTTGGGCACAGAGACACGGCGTTGAGTCGGGGGGACCAAGCCAACATGAAGCTCGCCGAGACACGTTTACTTGCATCCTGCGCCGCACTGGCGCTGCTTGCCATCGCATCCATCGGCGGCCCGGCCGTCGCTCAGGACGTGGAGAGTGAAACCTCCGATGTGCTGAAGCTGGAGCCGCCCCGGCCGGAATGGGCCTTCGTGGACGGCGGCTTCATGGTCGATGGCACCGCCATTTTCGACACGAAGACCGGCAAGATGAAAGGCATGGTCAACTCCAGCCACCTCGCCGACTTCGCCTTCGATCCGGCCGGCAAATATTATTATGTCTCGGAGACCATCTGGTCGAAGGGCAATCGCGGCACACGGCAGGACATGGTCACCGTCTACTATACGGTCGATCTCAAGCTGCAGACCGAGATCTTCATGCCCGACCGCATCCTGGTCGGAGAGCGCAAGCAGAACTTCATCGTCAGCGACGACGGCAAATGGGGCTTCGTCTACAATCTGAGCCCCGCCTCCTCCGTGAACGTCATCGACTTCGCCAAGCGCAAGTTCGTCAAGACGATCGAGCTGCCCGGCTGCGCGGCGCTCATCCCCAATAGCGCGGTGGGCTTCTCGGCGCTCTGCTCGGACGGATCGATGGCGACGGTGACGGTCGCCGCCGCCAAGCCGACTATCGCCCACAGCGCGCCCTTCTTCTCGGCGACAGAAGACCCGATCTTCGAGAACTTCGCCTATGACAAGGCGAAGCAGGAGACGGTGATGATGTCCTACACCGGCCTCATCTACACCGCGAAGATGGGCGCCACGCCGACCATCTCGGCACCCTGGTCTATCCAGACCGCCGCTGGCTATGCGAACGCCGGGCAGACCAAGCCGCTGGACGTCGCCTGGTATCCGGGCGGGCGCCAGCCGATGGCGGTACATCGCCTCTCGGGCAAGCTCTACGTGCTCATGCACATGGGCGAATATTGGTCGCACAAGGCGCCGGGCACGGAAATCTGGGTGGTCGATCTCGCCAGCAAGAAAGTCGCCAAGCGCATCGTGCTGCATGAGCCTGCCGGCCATATCGAGGTGACGCAGGGCAAGGAGCCCAAGATCTTCCTCAATGACGAGCACGGCAACGGCGTCGTGCTCGACGCCGAGACCGGCAAGGAAGACCACAAGATCGAAGGCGCGGGCGCGGGCGTCATCCACGTCCTGAGCCCTGCCTGATCATGGCGCCCGGCACAGCGCTTTCGGTAACGGGCCTCGCCGCCTCGGTCGGCGTCGGGCTCATCCTGCTCGGCGCGGGTCTGGGCAAGCTGCGCCATCGCGCCCTGCTGCCGGGCGTTATCGCCAACTACCGGCTGCTTCCGGCGGCCTTGGTGACGCCGGCCGCGATTGCCCTGCCCCTTGCGGAGATCGCGGTCGGCGCCCTGCTCCTCGGCGGCGTCCGTCCGCTGCCTGCGCTGCTCGGCATTGGCCTGCTCGTCCTGTTCGCCCTCGCCATGGCGATCAACCTGCTACGCGGACGGGCGCATATCTCCTGCGGCTGCGGGCGCAACGAGCTGTCGCAGTCGCTGAGCTGGTCGCTGGTCGTGCGCAACCTGGCGCTCGCCGCCGCGCTTCTGCCGCGCCTCATAGAGCCTGCCGCCCTCTCGATGCTCGACATCGCCACCGCGATCGGCGCGGGCGCGAGCCTGTGGCTGGCTTATGGCCTGCTGAACATCATCGGGGCGACCGCCGCCTCCCCCGCCTCTGCATTCCGGAGATAGGCCCTTATGCTGACGTCGCTCATCGTCTCGCAGATCCTCTCCTGGGTCGTCATCCTCATTCTCGGCACGGCGCTGCTTGCGCTCGCCCGGCAGGTGGGCGTGCTGCACATGCGCGTCGCCCCGGCCGGCGCGCTCACCACCGCCGGGGGGCCGTCGATCGGCGACAAGAGCGGTCCGATCGCGGCGCAGACGCTCGACGGCAAGGCCGTGTTCGTCGGCGGCGAGGCGCACGGCACCGCGCTGCGGCTGCTGATGTTCGTCTCGGCACAATGCCCTTTGTGCAAGGGGCTGATCCCGGTGGCCAAGTCCTTCGCGCATGATGAGCGCCTGGCGCTCACCTTCGTGGGCGACGACGATCCGGCTGCGCAGCGCGAGCTGATCGCGAAGCAGGGGCTGGAGCGCTACGCCTTCATCAACGGGCCGGAAGTCGGCCAGGCATTCGGCGTGAGCAAGCTGCCCTTCGCGGTGCTGCTCGACGAGCATGGGGCAATCCTCTCCAAGGGCCTCGTGAACAGCCGCGAGCATCTGGAGAGTCTGGTCGTCGCGCACGAGATGGGGGTCCGCTCGGTGCAGGATTATATTTCGGGACTGAAGGCGCAGGCCGCCTGATGACGTTGGAAGGGGGGCAAAAGCCATGAAGAAGATCGATGCGGATGCGCTGGGCGAAACCCTGCTGCGTCGCTTCGCCGGCCGCACATCGCGGCGCAGCCTGCTCTCGCGCTTGGGTATCGCGCTGGTCGCGGCACCGGCCTTTCCGCTGCTGCCGGTGAGCCGGGCCAACGCGGCCAAGGCGGACCGGTCGCCCGAGGCCAAGACCGCGTTCGCGCGCACGGCGCAGACCACGGACGATACCCAGTGCAACTACTGGCGTTATTGCGCCATTGACGGCGCGCTCTGCACCTGTTGCGGCGGCGGCGTGCACAGCTGCCCGGCGGGCGCGGAGCCCTCGCCGGTCTCCTGGGTGGGCTCCTGCATCAACCCGGACGACGGCAAGGCCTATCTGATCGCCTATCGCGACTGCTGCGGCAAGCCGATGTGCAGCCAGTGCGGCTGCGACAATACGGATCGTGAAACCCAGATCTACACGCCCCAACTCAACAACGACATCATCTGGTGCTTCGGCACGAGCAGCATGCAGTATCACTGCTCGACGGCCGTGCTGGTCAGCGCCGCGCAATAGCGCCGGTCATGATGCACCGGCGTGCCTGGCTGGCGATCGCAGCGGCGCTGGTGCCGCTCGGTACCGTGCTGGCTGGCGAGGTGCCGCTCAGCGGCATCATCGCCGATCCCGTCGCCGCACGCTCCGATTATGTCGAGCAATGCGGCGGCTGCCATGGCGTGCAGGGCCGCTCGGCGCCCGCCTCCCTGCCGGAGCTGCGGGACCGGGTCGGCTATTTCATGTGCACGCCACAGAGCCGGGCCTATCTCATCCGCCTGCCCAATGTCGCGCACAGCCGTATCACCGACAATCAGCAGCTCGCCGACCTCATGAACTTCGTCATTTTCTCGCTGGGCGGCACCAGCGCACCGAAAGGGACCAGGCCGTTCACCGGCGAGGAAGTCGCCCATGAGCGGCAATTCGCGCTCTCCTCGGTCTCGCTTACGGCCGAGCGCGCGCGCCATGTGGAGAGCGCCATCCGCCGATGCGGTGCGCCTGCATCGCTGCGTCGCTTCTTCCCGAACCCGGCTGCCAGGCAATGATCGGCAACCTGTTCGCACACGCAAAAAGACGCTTGACCAATTCTGGACACGTGTCCAATCTTGCCTCGTCGAGCGCATCGAATCGCGCTTCAGGCCAATGAGGGGGACTTTTCGCGCATGACCGTCTCGCACACCGATCAAGCGACTTCGACCGGTGCCGGCGCCTTTTTGCGGCGCCTTCCTTCGCAGCTGCGAACACTGAGCGCGCGCACATCCCTTGCACAGCGCATCCTGCTTGCCGGCGTGGCCTGCACGGCCTCGGTGGTGACCGCCCAGCAAGTCGGCAAGCCCGCCGACAAGGACGCCTGGCCGATGGTCGAGACCGAGGAAGGCATCCCGGTCACCGAC
Source organism: Sphingomonadales bacterium (assembly GCA_017304105.1). GTDB lineage: Bacteria > Pseudomonadota > Alphaproteobacteria > Sphingomonadales > Sphingomonadaceae > Sphingobium. Next base: position 7,057 of record JAFKLU010000352.1, on the reverse strand, counting down.
AAGCTCACCATCGAAAAATGCGGCAGCTGCCACGCGCCGGACGCCAAGGGCAATCTCAGCCGCATCTCCTGGGTGCGCGCCACGCCGGAAGGCTGGGCGCAGACGATCAAGCGCATGGTCACGCTGAACGGCGCACCGATCACGCCCGCCGAGGCGAAGGCCGTCACAAAATATCTCGCCACCTGGCATGGCCTTGCGCCAGAGGAAGCCAAGCCGGTGATGTACATCACCGAGCGGCGGACCATCGACGAGACCAACATTCCCAATGAGACGGTGCGCGCCGCCTGCGCGTCCTGCCATGCGTTCGGCCAGCCGCTCTCCTCGCGCCGCACGCGCACCGAATGGGCGCTGCTGCAAAACATGCATGTCGCGCTCTACTCGCAGGCCGATGTGCAGTATCGCCGGCCCGTCGCTGGCGATGGCCCGCCGCCGGGCCCCGGCGCGCCGCCCGCGCCCATGCCGGGCCAGGTCGCGCTCGACTATATTTCGAAAACAGCCCCGCTCCATTCTGCCGAATGGGCCGCCTGGCAGCCGCGCATCCGCGCGCCGAAGCTCGCGGGCACGTGGCTCGTCTCCGCCAACGTGCCCGGCAAGGGCAGGTTCGTCGGCGAGATGACGATCACGCCCGGCGCGGATGCCGAAAGCTTCACCACCACGACCACCCTCCGCTCGCTCGCCACGGGCGCGACCATGACGCGCAAGGGCGGCGGCCTCGTCTACACGGGCTATAGCTGGCGTGGTCGCTCTCAGGGGGCGCTCAACATCGAGAAGCCCGACGATCTCGAAAGCGTGATGCGCGAGACCATGTGGTTCGCGCCCGACCAGAAGAGCGCCGAGGGCCGCTGGTACTGGGGCGAATATCATGAGTTCGGCATGGATGTGAAACTGAGCCGCGCCACGGCGGAACCGGCGGTCGTCAGCGTCTCGCCTTATGCCATCAAGGCCGGCTCGAAGAACGTCGCTGTGCACATCTACGGCGCCAATCTGCCGGGCGGCCTCGCCCCGGGGGATCTCGATCTCGGTCGCGGCGTCACTGTCCGCAAGATCGCCTCGGCCAGCCCCACGGAAGTGGTCGCCACGGTCGATGTCGCCAGCGACGCGGTTGCCGGCGAGCGCGACGTGGCAGTGCGCGGCGCCATGCTCCAGAAGGCACTGCCGATCTACAAGAAGGTCGATTATCTCAAGGTGACCCCGGAGACGAGCCTTGCCCGTCTCGGCGGCGAGAAATACGCCAAGGGTTATCAGCAGTTCGACGCGATCGGCTTCGACAACGGCATGGACGGCAAGCCGAACACGCCCGACGACGTGGCGCTCGGCCCCATCGACGTCACCTGGAGCGTCGAGGAATTCCGCACGGTCACCTATGACGACGACAAGGATTTCGTCGGCACGCTGACCCCCGCCGCGCTGTTCGTGCCGGCGCTGGAAGGCCCCAATCCCAAGCGCCGCTTCGGCCGCAACAATTATGGCGAAGTGTGGGTCGTGGCGACCGCGAAGACGGAGAAGGACGCGTTTGGCAAGCCGCTGACAGGCCGCTCCTATCTGGTCGTCACCGTGCCCAGCTACAAGCGCTGGGATCAGCCGGAGGTCTCGCAATGACGACGATGATGCCGATCACGACTGCCCGCTACCGGCGTGGCGAAATGCATGCCTTCCAGGCGGCGGACAGCACCTTCATGTATCTGGTGTCCGCCGGCGCGGTCTTCGCCCTCGACGATGCCGCGACGAACGTCCTCGCCCGGCTGGACGAGCGCGAAATGCCCCACACCGAGCTGGTGAGCGCGCTGGTCGAAGGCGGCTATGCGGAGGCCGATGCCGAGGAGCTGATCCGCGAGCTGCGTCTCGTCCAGGGTATCGTGTCCGACCGCGTGGGCCGCGCCCCGGCGCCTACCGCGCCGCCGGCCGACTTCCCGCTGCAGGCGCTGGTGCTCAACATCACCAACCAGTGCAACCTGGCCTGCACCTATTGCTACGAATTCGGCGCGGACAAGATCGCGACGCCGGCCGGCAAGCCCAAATATATGACGATCGAGACGGCCAAGATCTCGGTCGATTTCCTTCTCGAGCAGTCGAAGGAGCGCAAGGCGGTCCACATCACCTTCTTCGGCGGCGAGACCTTGATGAACTTCAAGCTGCTGAAGGAAGTGGTGCTCTATGCCCGTGGCGCCGCTGCGGCGAAGGGCAAGACCATCGGCTTCAGCCTCACCACCAACGCCACGCTGCTGACCGACGAGATCATCGCCTTCCTCTCGGACAACGAGATCGGCGTGACAGTGAGCATGGATGGGCCGCCGGAGCTGCAGGACAAGCATCGCGTCTACAAGAACGGCAAGGGCAGCTATGCGGTGATCGAGCCGCGCCTGCGCAAGCTCATCGCCAACCACAAGACCCGCGCCATCACGGCGCGCGTGACGCTGACCGAAGGCGTCACCGATGTCGTGCGGATCTATCGCCATCTCAAGGATGAGATCGGCTTCCACGAGGTCGGCTTCGCGCCCGTCACCTCCGCCGAGAAGCGCGCCTATTCGCTCGACGAGGGCGGCATGGACAGCGTGCTCGCCCAGTTCCACGAACTGGCCGACGAGTGGCTGGACTATGCGCTGCGCGGCCAGATGCACGGCTTCACCAATGTCAGCGAGACGATCGGCGAGCTGCTCCAGGGCGTCAACAAGTCGCATCCCTGCGGCGCGGGCCTCGGCCTGCTCGGCGTCGGCCCCTCGGGCGATCTCTCGCCCTGCCATCGCTTCACCGATGCGGACACGCACACGCTCGGCCACATCTCGACCGGCATCGACCAGGACAAGCGCGAGGACTTCCTCTCACGCGGCCATGTCGAGGCCAAATATGATTGCCAGAGCTGCTGGGCGCGCCCGCTCTGCGCCGGCGGCTGCCATCACGAGGCGTTCGTGCGCTACGGCGACACCGGGCACGCGAACCTTCATTATTGCGACTGGATCCGCGAGTGGACCGACACTTGCCTCAAGATCTACGGCGCACTCTCCGCGCTCAATCCCGAATTCCTGGAACGTTTCGCTGAACGGAAGGCCCTCTCATGAAGCATCTCCGGCCGGTCAACAGGAAGGCGCAGCGGATCGAGGCATCGATCACGGCCGCCCAGGCTTCCTCCGACCAACCCTCCACCGAGGAGGACATCGTCGCCCTGCAACAGGCACCGCGGCCGCATGTGCCGATGGGTTGCACCCTCTCCTTCTCGCCCGGCTGGGAAGTCGACGCGGGCGGCGGCACGGCAGGCCTGTGCCAGCCAGTCGAGCGTGACATCTACGATTGCTACGTCACCTGCTTCTGGCCGGTGCAGGTGCCCGATCACGTGAACTATTCGCCCGACTGGGCGAGCAATTGCGCCGTCGCGACCAAGGACTGGCGCAATCTCGACCTCGTTTTCCCCTGAGCTGCCCGACCAACCGAAGGAAGAGCCTGCCGCATGAACAAGCTTCGCATGGGATTTGCCGCCTTGCTGACGGCGCTGGGTGGCGTCGGTGCCGCGCAGGCCGCGACCATCTATCTGGGCGGCTATCCCAATCAGCTCGTCCTGTTCGACGAGGGGACCGGGACGGTCAAGCAGAAGGTCACGCTCGCGACCGGGCTGCCGGTCAGCATGCAGCTCTCCAATGACAGGAAGAAGCTGTATGTCACGACGATCACCACCAGCGGCATCGAGGTGCTCGATCTCGCCACGAAGAAGGTGATCAACAGCTTCAGCCTGAACACGCCCACCACCAAATACCGCTTCAACGGCGGTGTGGTCGATCCGGCCGGGCGCTATTTCTACACGATCGGCATGAGGATCGACAAAGAGGTCGACCGCTACAAGATCAGCAAGCCGCACTATATCGTGGTGGACCTGCAGCAGAAGAAGATCGTCCGCACGGCCGATCTCGCGCCCGAGGACGATACGTTCAGCTATCGGGCCGGCTTCATGCTCTCCGAGGACGGCAAGACGCTCTATGTCTTCCGGGACAAGATCCTCGTCATGAACACGGCGGACCTCAAGGTCAGCGAGCGCCTCGACCTCGCCAAGCCGGATCTTTCCGGCATGGAGAATGTGAGCTTCGGCGGCGGTGTCGAGAATATCCGCTCCACGCGCGAATATGTCTCGCTATTCAACGCCACCGATCCTTACATCCACAACAAGGTGTTCGGCATCGCGCGGCTGGATCTCGGCACCCGCCAGTTCAATTTCACCCCCATCGGCCCCGCGCCGGACAGCATGGCCGGACTGGAGGTTACGCCGGACGGCAAGGAAGGCTATACCGTCGTCACCACCCATAAGCTGGGCAACAAGCGCTGCGAATTCTGGCGCCTCGACCTCGGCACCAACAAGGTGCTGGCGACCCAGGAATTCCCCTGCCGCTCGCGCTTCCAGTTCGGCATGTCGGGCGACGGCAACAAGCTCTATATCTACGGCGCGAGCTACAATATCGAGGTCTATGACGCGAAGACGCTCAAGCTCGAGAAGGACTGGGACCTTGGCAATGACGCGACCATGGCGGGCATGGTCATCGCGCAGTGAGGCCACGGGCCGGTCGGGCCCGTCCGGCGGTCGGGATGGGGCGTTTCCGGCATGATCGGCCCTCGTCCCGATGAATGCGACGCGGGCTATCTCCTCGAATGCGGGACGCCCCTGACAGGCGGCCGCCTATGAAAGTCGCGATCCGCGGAAGCGGGGTCGCGGCGAGCGCGGCGGCCCGGCTTCTGGCGCGGGAGAACATCGAGACGGTCCTCCTGCCCGCCCCCCGCGCGAAAACGCCAGTCGTCATGCTGAGCGACCCCGCTCGCGCCCTGCTGTGCGACGTATTCGCCGACCCCGCGCTGTTCGCCGACCGCGCGCGCATTGACCGGAGGATCGTCGCCTGGGGCGGCGGCGAGCCGGTCACCCTGCCCCACGGCGCAGTGATCCTTGCGGAATCCGATCTCGATACGCTGCGGCCTCCCTCGGCGACCAGCGACGGTGCGGACGCCGACATTATCATCCACGCCGCAGCGCCTTTTCCGGCCAGCGAGGTCCAGCGCTTCGCCGCGCGGCACGCGGAAGCCGTCGAGGTCGCGCTGCGCTTCCGGGAGGATCACTCCGCCTGCTGGATCGAAGCCGTGGCGGACGGCTGGCTCTTCCTGATCCCCGTCGACAGCGAGCGCGCCTGGCTGCTGTGCGTCGGCGGCGCGGCGGAGAGGCTGATGGACCAGAGCCGCCATGTCACGGCGCGGGTCGACCCCATCGGCCCCGCCTCCGCGCAGTTCGACGTCAGCCCGCGCCTGCTCTCCAGCCTGCAAGGCCCCGGCTGGCTCGCCTGCGGCACCGCCGCCATCGCCTTCGATCCGATTTGCGGCGACGGCACGGCACAAGCGCTGCGCGAGGCGATCCTCGCCTCGGCCGTGATCGCCGCGATGGCGCAGGGCGGCGATGCGCAGGCGCTGCGCCTCCATCACGAATCCATGCTCATTGCCGCCATGCGCCGCCACCTCAAGCTCTGCGCCGATTTCTATCGCAGCGGCGGGCAAGGCCCCTGGTGGCAGGCGCAGCTCGCCGCGCTGGCCGAGGGCTTCGACTGGTGCACCAGCCTCCTCGCCACGCGGCCCGAGCCGCGTTATCAGTTACGCGATTTCCACCTCATCGAACGGGAGGCCGCCGCCTGACCGACGCCGCCGCGCCTCTCCCGCCCCCTGCGCCCCCTCTGCCGGTCGCCAGCTGGCGCAGCTATGGGCGGTTGCGCCCTTATCTGCGGCCCTATCTGCGCCCGCTGCTGTTCGTCCTGCTGGTCAGCCTGCTCTCGACCGCGCTGGGCCTCGCCCAGCCATATATCTCCAAGCTTGTCATCGATGATGCGCTGCTGAAGCGCGACATGGGCGCGCTGATCGAGATCGCGGTGCTCCTGATCCTGGTCACCATGGGCGGCTTCGCGCTCAACATGCTGGCGAGCTACCGCTATATCGCCATCTCGGCGGCGATGCTGTTCGACATACGCGTTGCCCTGCTGCGCCATCTCCAGTCGCTCTCACCGCGCTTCTATGGCGGCTTTCGGCTGGGCGACATCATGTCCCGCCTCAACAGCGACGTGAGCGACGTGCAGCGCGCCACCGCCGATACGCTGCTCTCGGTGCTCAGCAACATCCTGTTTCTCGTCGGCTCGGTGCTGCTGATGCTGTGGCTCAACTGGCGGCTGTTTCTGGTGGGGGTGATCCTCATCCCCGCCTGCGTCGCGAGTTTCCTCTATTATCAGCGCAAGCTCGTCGCCATCACCCGCGAGATGCGCGAGCGCGGCGCGGATCTCGGCAGCCTGCTCGTCGATACGGTGATGGGGATGCGCGTCGTCGCCTCGCTGCGCGCACAGGAGCATGAGATTGGCCGCTTCCGCGCCCGCAACGGCGCCTTCGTCTCCTCCATGCTGCGGATGCAGCTCGCCTCCTTCATGACCGGCGCGCTGCCCGGCACGCTGCTCACCGCTTCGACTTCCGCCGTCATCCTCTATGGCGGCGCGCAGATCATCGAGGGGCGGATGAGCGTCGGCACGCTCGTCGCGTTCATGGCCTATCAAATGCGCCTGTTCGCGCCGATCCAGGCGCTGATGGGGCTGAGCGCCGGCCTCGCTTCCGCGCGCGTCTCGCTGGCCCGCATCTTCGAGCTGTTCGATACGCCAGCCGACGTCACCGAGCGACCGGACGCCCGCCCGCTGGCGCGCGTGCGGCAAGGCATCGTCTTCGAGCATGTCTCGATGCGCTATGATCGCCGACCGGTGCTGGTCGATGTGGATCTCGACATTCCCCAGGGCAGCTTCTGCGCCATTCTGGGGCCGAGCGGGGTCGGCAAGTCCACGCTCGCTGATCTGCTGGTGCGCTACCTCGATCCGCAGCAGGGGCGCATCCTCATCGACGGGATCGACCTGCGCGATATCCGCCTCGATGATCTGCGCCGCGAGATCATCCTCGTCGATCAGGCGCCCTATCTCTTCAACGACAGCATCGCCGCCAATATCGGCTTCGCCATGCCGGAGGCGGACATCGCCGCGATCGAGCAAGCGGCCGTCGCCGCCGGGCTGGGCGA
>JAFKLU010000279.1 GCA_017304105.1 Sphingomonadales bacterium | reverse complement strand
GTGGCGCAATCCGCCTTTCAAGGTAGGAATGTTGCATCGCAATAAGTCCAAACTCAAGCCCTGGTCGCAGGGCGAAGCGCCGAGCGGGCCGTTTTCCGGGGTTTCTCTCCGATTGTGGCGCTGATGATGCAGTGCCGTCGGGCGCGGCCATGCCCTATTTTGTCCGGGATGCCGCCTTTGGGGCAAGCGGCGCGGCGGCGGGTTCGAGCATGATTCGCGCGAGTGCCGGGCCATCCACGGGCAGGGGCCGGCTGCCGGAGGGCAGGGCATTGGCCTTGAGCAGATAGGCCACGATCTGCGCCGTCTCCTCCGGCTTCAGGGAACCGGGGGCGAATTGCGGCATGGCGCGGGCGAGATAATCGTAGAGATTCTTGACCGGCGCCTTGCTCCAATTGGCGATGAAGCGATCCTGAAGGGCCGGCGTCTCATAGGTGCCCTCGCGCATCCTGCCGTGGCACATGGCGCAACGCGTCGCATAGAGCCGGGCGCCTGCTTGCGCCTGCGCTTCGTCATAGACGCCCTGACGCGTGCTGATGGGGGCGGGCGCGGCGGCGCCGACCGCCAAGGCGCCGGCGGCGAGGAGGGCGCGGGCCAGATGACGCGCCATGCTCATGCGCTCGCCGCCGGGAGGAGGGCCGGTGCGATGATCTTCAGGCCGGCCTCGATGTCCGCCCTGACCGGCAGTTCCATGCTGTTGCCCACGCCGAACATGTCGCCAAGATTGGGCGGGTTCGAGTTCAGGTTCATCACCGCCACGCCGTCCGCCTTGGAGAGCAGCATCACGTTGCGATAATGCACGCTATAGGGGGCGTCGGGTTGCGGCACGAGCCAGCCGGTCTGGCCGCGCACCGGGATCACGCTAGGGTCCTGCATGAGGTCGCGGGCGGCATAGCCGGTGCAGTGGATGACGACCTTTTCCTTGAGTTGCGCGAATTGTGCCGGCGTCGCGAAATCGCGCGCCACATATTGCCCGCCGCGCCCGAAGAACTCGGTGAGCAGCATGTGGGCATAGCTGGGGAAGTTGAAGTGCATCTGCGACGCACGGGTCGCATAGGGCGCATTGAACGGATTTTCCTCCGGCGGCAGCGCGATGGACGGCGGCACGATGTCGCGGATGCGACTGTCCAGATGCGCGAATTCGGAGTTCTGGACCGGCACGCCCTTGGTGGCGTAGCTGTCCGTAATCGCCGGATCGCCCGTGCGGGTGCGGCGCTGGGGCGGCGCATCGTAGAGGCCATAGCTGTCGGTGAACTCGACCGGCTTGCCCGGCAGGCCGATGCAGGTGCGGAACGCCTTCCAGGAGAAGCGCGCCATCTGCTCCCACAGATCGCCGAAGGCGGGACCGGCCGGCTCGGTCAGCGCGACGCGCGAGCTTGGCGTGAACGAGCCGCTCGCCCGGAAGGAGCGGGTGCGCTGGATCATGTCGCGCGCATAGACGGTGACCTTGAGGCCATATTGCTGGGCCAGCACGGCGGTCGTCAGGCCGATGATGCCGCAGCCGATTACCGCGATTTCGCCCGGCAGGACGCTCATCGCCTTGCCCACCGCCACGTCCGCCGATCCCCAGGAGAGCGACCAGCCGCTGCCGCCATGGCCGTAATTATGGACGATGAGCCGGTCGCCGATCGTCTCCGTGCCGAGATTTGGCCCGGCAGCGCGGAGCGGGCGGATGCAGCATTTGACGTCGATGAGCTGATCCGGGGTGACGCGGATCGGCACCAGCGCCACCTTCTTGCCCGGCGCCGGCACGGGCGGCGGCGTGCTCGCATGCGCGACTCGCGCCGCCGGCGTGCAGGCCTGCAATCCCGCGAACGCCGCTGCGCCGAGCGATCCCTTGAGCATGGTCCGCCGTTCGACCATCGATTGTCCAGACGGACCGTGATTTGCCAATCTTACCCCCGTGTTCCGTGGCTTGTAGGAGCCGGGACCGGCCCTTCAATTGCCCGAATTGCGTATTGAGTGCCGAAAATCCCGTCGCGGTCCCTGACGGTTCCGGGCCATGCGGCTAGTTGGCCGAAGCGGAGCTGGCCTCGCCGAAGATAGGATGGAGGCGATATTCTCCTCGAGATGCGCGGCGCTGCCCGTGCCGGTGAGGATGACATGGGCGCCCGGCTCGTGTCGGCAGAAGCGGTAGGCCGCCTCGATCTGCGATTTGATGCCGGGCGTCCCGCGCAGGAAGTCGAGCGGATCGTCCGGGTTGATCGAGGCGGGATCGACCTCGCCGGCCTCGATCATGGCAGCGACCGCCTCGCGCGTGTTCTCGACGCTGTTGAGGCCCCGGCGCACGGCGAACATGATGAGCGTGCCGACGTCATGCTGCATGGTCAGCGGAAAGACCGTCTTGCGCGCGCTTGGATTGAGCAGGTTGAAGCCGACCATCACCACGTCGAAATCATTCAGCGGCAGCGCGGCCTGGAGCATCCGGTGATCGGTATCGTGGCGAAACACCTCGGTAATGCCCACGAAGCGGATCTTGCCTGCCTGCTGATGCCGCCGCACCTCGGGCAGCAGCACCTCGCGCGCATAGTCCAGCTGGGCCAGCGAGACGCCGTGCAGATGGAAAAGGTCGACATAGTCGGTCTTGAGACGGCGGAGGCTGGATTCAAGGTTCGCCGTGAATTCCTCAGGGGTGAGATACGCCGGCTCGGTCTCCGCGCCGCCCTTGCCCACCCAGCTCTTGGTGGAGACGAACAGCTTGCTCCTGTCGCGCCCCTCCATGCCCAGGCCGACCGCTTCCTCGGTCCCATAGACGAGCGCAGTGTCGATGAAGTTGATGCCAAGGTCGATCGCCCGTCGCACCAGATCGGCCGCCTCCTGCGCCGTCGCGCCGCGCGCCATGCCGAGCTGGCTGTGCCCGCCGCAGCCCAGCCCCGCGACGCTCACGCTTTCGTTGGTTCGGCCCAGGCGAACAAATTCCATGTCAGCGCTCCACAAGATCCGGGCGAGCGCGCCCGCACGCGACCTATAAACGCAATTCCGCCCGCGAGGCCATGGCTTGATTGGTCGCCCCCTCAGACGAGGCGAGGCAGGCCCGGCGCGGTTTCGTAGATGGGCACGCGATAGGGATTGCGGGCGAGGGCGGACCGGCTCGCCAGCTCGCGCGATATCGCCTCTGCGGTCGCGAGCAGGCCGGGCAGATGCTGGTCGATCGCCTTTTGCAGCGGCATGGCCGCGGTGATCCAGGTGAGTCCCAGCGATGCGACGACGCGCTCGCCCTCGTGCACCGGCACGGCGATGGTCGAGGATCGCGGCTCCAGCAGCGGATCGCGCGTGGCATAGCCGCGCTCGCGCACCTGCTCGATCATCCGCGCCATGGCTTGCGCGTCGCGCGCCGGTTCGTCCTCCGGGTCCTTGCTGGCCTTGACGATCTCCAGGATGATCTTCTGTTCGTTGGGCGGGCTGTGCGCGAGAAAGGCCCGGCCCGGCGCCCGGCTCACCATGCTCAGCCGTCGGGATAGCGAGCTATGCTCCAGCGAAAGCGAGGTGTAGGGGATGGTGCACGCCCGCACGACCATCGCGTTCATGTCGAACAGCGCCAGCGCGAGCGGCCATCCCTCGCGCTTGGTGAAGTCGATCATGATGTCCTCGGCCACCTCGATGATCAGCGGCTCGTGATGGAAGCCGCTGGATAGCGACTTGACGCGCCCGAGCAGCTTGTAGGTGCCGTAGCTGGAGGACTGCGCGGCGAGCCCCTTGGCCTCCAGCGTGCGCAGCAGCCGCACGATCGAGGGCTTGGGCAGGCCGGTCTCGCAATGCAGGTCGTGCAGCGTTGAAAGCGGGCGGCGATTGAGCGCCTGCAGCAGGTCGATGGCCCGCTCGACCGAACGAATAGAGCTGCTTTTCTCCATTTTCGTTTCTCGAGATATGACAGGCATATGCTGCTCCCCGGCGCGCGCCGGGCCTCTCCTCATCCCATGTTCGATAGCATGTTCCGTTCCGCGAAATTTGC
>JAFKLU010000278.1 GCA_017304105.1 Sphingomonadales bacterium | reverse complement strand
CCGAAGGCGCTCTGGCCGATGAGCACGGCCTGCGCGGCGAGCGTGCGGAAGGATGAGGCGAGCGCCGCGTTGAGGCGGGCCTGCAGCGCGTCAAAATCCGTGAGGCCATAGCGATCCAGATAATTGGCCATCCAGCGCGGCAGGCTATCCTGCAGGCGCGCGAACAGCACGGCGAAGTCGATCTCGCCGGACTGGATCCTGGCATAGAAGACCGAGACCTCCTGCGTCAGCGCCACGGCCAGCAGAATGGCCGGTATGATGACCAGCGCGATGATGCGCAGCAGCGTCAGCCCCGCCGCGCCGCCGGGCCGCCCCGGCATGGCGGCGAGCAGGCGCCGGTTGACCGGCATGAACAGGATGGCCGCGATGACGCTCCACAGGATCGGCGCGAAGAAGGGCTCGATGACCAGCGCGAAAGCGATGGAGACGACCACGACCAGTGCGAGGAAGAAGCTGTCCTCGACACGGAGCGTGGGGCGGGGCGTGGGTTCCATCAAGCTCTCGTCCATTCATGCTGCCGCGAGCCGACAGGGCTCGTGCCGATACATCGCAAATGCTTGCCGACCGCAATCGGCTCCCGCAACTGCCGGGGTCAGCCGCCGAAGCGGGTCGCCCATTCATCGGGCTTGAAGCCGACCAGCGGCGCGCCCGCGCCGGTCACGACCGGGCGTTTGATCATCGATGGATTGGCGACCATCAAATCGATTGCCTTCGCCGCGTCGATGCCGGCCTTGTCCGCATCGGGCAGCTTCCGGAAGGTGGTGCCGGCCTTGTTCAGCAGGGGCTCCCAGCCGGTCTCGCTCGTCCAGCCCTTGAGCTCGTCCGTGCTCGGCGGCGCTTTCTTGTAGTCGCGGAATTCATAGGCCACGCCCTTTGCTTCCAGCCAGGTGCGGGCTTTCTTCACCGTGTCGCAATTAGGGATGCCGTGCAGCGTGATCGTCATGAGAGAGGCCAGTTGTCCGTGTCGTGATCGGGATGCTGATGGTTGCTCGCGCGGATCTTCGGCGCCTCTTCAGCCATGTCCTCCTCGGTCGTGCCGACGTCTGGCAGGTGGAGCAGGCCGTCTATGAAGGCATAGCGCCCTTCCGTGCCTACCTGGACGCGCGGCGGCGCCAGCGTTGGGTCGTCGAGCGAGCCGATGGTGAGGCCGGTGCGCGGGCTGCCGATGCCGCGGTAGAAGAGCGGCGTGCCGCACCGCGCGCAAAAGCCGCGCTCGGCAAGATCGGAGGAAGCGAAAACGCTGGGCGCGCCGCGCGTCCAGACGAGCGTATCGTTGGGTGCGCCGACGAGGGCGGCGAAGAAATTGCCGACGGCCTTCTGGCACATGCGGCAATGGCAGATATGGGAATTATCGATAAGCTGGCTGGAGGCATAGCGGACCGCGCCGCACTGGCAGCCGCCGGTCACCGCTATGTCCAGCCGCTTCATGCCGCCCGATCCTCGGAGACCTCGAACTTGTCCGCCAGCGTCAGCGTGTCGAGGATCGCCGCGGTTTCATCGCGCACCTTGAGCATGATGCGCCGCAACTCGCATTCCTCCTCCGGCACGCAATTCTTGCAGGGCTGGTGGGCATAGCGGCTGGCGCAGGGCACGAGCGCCAGCGCGCCATCGGTCAGGCGGAAGATGTCGCCATAGCGTATGTCGATCGGCGGCAAGGCCAGCCAATAGCCCCCGTCGCGTCCGCGCCGCGTGGCGACGAGGCCCGCGCGGCTCAGCTCGGAGAGAATGACGGTGAGGAACTTGGCCGGGATGTTCTGCGCAGTCGCGATGTCGGCAAGTTGGATCGGCCCGGAACCATAATGCCGGGCGAGATGCTGCAGCGCGCGGATCGAGTAGCGAGTGCGTTGCGAAAGCATATCCACCTATTTGGCAGAGAATATGCGCAGCGCAAGAGGCTAGGGCGCGTTGCAGGCTGAAACCGGCCGTTTGCCCGTCGAAAAGTGCGGGGCGGACGGGCGATTTGCGGAATGCGGCAGGGTTCAGTCGCGCCTGATCCCGGCTTTCGCCGGGATCAGGGCTGAGAGGGTGGTCAGGCCGCCTGCTTGCGGCGCTCGGCCAGCTCGTCGTTCAGC
>JAFKLU010000277.1 GCA_017304105.1 Sphingomonadales bacterium | reverse complement strand
GGAAGGCGACACGCTGGCGCTCGATATCGACCCCACGTCGCACCTCGCCTGGACCGGCGGTCAGCGTCAGCCCGACCAGGGCGGTCAGGTCGCGCGCTTCAACAAGCGCTTCGGTGGCCTCACCCTCAAGAAGGGCTGATCGGCACTCCGATGGGTTTACGAAGGGCTCCGGTTTCCGGGGCCCTTTTCTTTTGGCCGGGGAGGGCTTGAAAGCATTCTGGACCTTTCGCCGGATCGCATCTCAGCTTTGCAGGGGGACCGAACACCCATGCGCCGCACAAAAAAAAGGCCCCGGTGAACCGGGGCCTTTCCTGTTTGCGAGTGCGCGCGGTTCAGGCGAAGCTGACAGCCAGCTTGCGCCGCCGCATGTCCGCACCGGTCAGCGCGAGGCCACCGATCATCATCATCCACGTCGTAGGCTCGGGAACGGCCCCGGTGTCCGGCACGAACGTCTTGATCGGCGTCTGCGTGATCTCGACTTCAGTCGGCCCGGTGATGCCCGCAACCGTCAGCCCGGTCTTGAAACCGAAGATGTCGGTCGGGTCGATCTTCAGGTCCGTGGAAATATCGAGGATCTTGAAGCCGGTCAGCTTGAGGCTGCTCAGGTCCAGGACATTGCCGAGGCTGGGCATGAAATCGAGCGCGATGACATTGCCGGCCAGATCGTAGATGTCATAGCCGTCCGGATCGCCCAGATCCTCCAGTTCCAGCGAGCCGAAATAGGCGCCGAGCGGATCGGCGAACAGCTCGTAGATGTAGCCGCTCGCATAATCGGGATCGATCACGAAGCGTTCGCCCGGATTGACCGTCGTGCGGAAAACGAAGGAGCCATCGGGCTCGATCGTCGTCGGCAGGATCGGCAGGTCGAACGTCGATCCATCATTATCGATGTCGAAGGCGAAGATGAAGGTCGAGCGATCGGTGCTGTAGCCGCTGCTCGGATTGCCCGGTCCGCCATCCGCGCTGTCGAAGGCCTGGCCGAACGAATAGATTTCCGCGCCGACCTTGGCGAGCGCTTCATGAGCGGCCGCTTCGCTCAACGCCGCGCCGTAGAAGATGCTGAACTGTTGCGTGTCGCCAACTTCCAGCGGGTCGAACTTGAAGTTGAACACCGCGCCATGATCTGCCGGCCCGGAATCCTCGAAGTTCTGGAGCTCCGTACCGGAATTTATCCAGCCAGCATAGCTGAGCGGATTGCCATTAGCGAAGCCGTTGTCGCTTGAATAGGCGATGTTCGGATGGAGGTTTCCGGCCGCGTCCCGCACGCCGCCGATCGTGACATATTCATTGAACGGGGTCGGCTCGATGTCCCAGTCCATCGATCGCCGATAGAGCAGGTCATCAACCGTCTGGGTGCCGACATTCTTGATGTACACGTTCACCTTGTAAAGGTCGGCCGTGGCGCTCGGCACGAACTCGTGCACGACCTGCAGGAACGGGTTCGACAGCTGGTCGACGATGTTCACGACAGACGTGGCGGTGGACCCATTGAAGGTGAAGCCGCCAATGCTGATGCCGGTGTTCCACTGAGCCTGGATGCCACCCGAGTTGGAATCGGCCCATGCCGCGTAGCCCAGGCCGGAGACGCCCCAGTTCTCGCAGGTGCAGCCGTCGTAAGTCGCTTCCCACAATGTGCGACTATCGAACACGCCGATGCCGTAATCCTGATAGGAACCCGCCGGGCGAGCGCCGGCAGAGTCATTGAGGCTCCCGTCCTCGTTGACGCCCAGCCAGATGGTGCCGTTGCTGATCACGGCGGCGTGGCTTGCGCCAGCCATGCCGCATGAGAGAGCTGTGGCGCAGGCGAGCGCCCACGCTTTGCGTTTCATGTCCATAGAGATACCCCACACTTAAAGTCCATGTCCCACCAACACGCGCTCCTTCGTTTCTGCGAATGGAAGCACGGCGACCTCGTTGGGTAAATTAAGGTTAACGAAAATTAATGTTGGTTTCCAGAGCTGTGAGGGTCTTTTTTTCGGGGCTCTTCCGGAAGCCGCTCCACCTGCCGGCTTGGGGTTTTCGTAGCGGCAATCAACGGATTGGCGATCCGGCAGGGCAGGGGAGAGAAGGCCATT
>JAFKLU010000276.1:3477-4288 GCA_017304105.1 Sphingomonadales bacterium | reverse complement strand
GGGTCTGGGTCAGGCTCGCGATCAGGATGAAGCCAGCGACGATAACCGGCCAGCCGATAGCATGGCCGTGCACGCCAAGCGCCCACACACAGGCGCCTGCCTTAGCCAGCCAGCTCCAGAGATACGCAGACCAGTCGGGCGGCAGGAAATGCAGGCCGAATATCGCCAGCAGGCCGGTGAACAGTGCGATGGACAGCCGTGCTGCCCAAGTCTGCCAGAAGAACATCCAATAGAGCCAGCGCCAATATTCTTCCATGTCGCTGACGCGCCCCTCCCTGTCGGGCGGCAGCAGCTTGTCGAGCGCGTGATAGATGCAGTGGTGGAGCCGTTGCAGGCCATGGGGCCGCTCGTGATACACGGCCATCTGGCGCCGGAACGCGCGCCAGAGCGAAAAGCGCCGCACGCCGAGCTCCATCACATAGTCTCGCGCCGCCTGCCGCATGTTCATCGCGCTTCCGGCCGCCCAGCGCAGTAATCCGAGCAGCAGGATGAGGGCGAGCGATCCTCCGACGATGTGATTGATCAGCCGCACCGGGCCGTGCCAGTCCGGCAGGGCGTCGATTCCCTTCAGGAGTCCGCCGTTCAGGAGCTGATCGCTGACCTCGAACACCAGCCACCACAGGGCCGCCGTGATCGTCGCCAGTGCGACCAGGATCGTGCTGTAGCCGAGCAGCAGCCACAGGCCCGTCCACGGCTCGGCCTTGTTGCGCGCCAGTTCCCCCTCCGGTTCTTTCAGCTCGTCGGGGAAGGGCTCCAGCGCGCGCTGTACCAGCCAGGTCATGATCCTGCGCTTCTGTTGGCTGCGCAGGGA
>JAFKLU010000276.1:0-3363 GCA_017304105.1 Sphingomonadales bacterium | reverse complement strand
CCGGATCGACCGGATCGGCGAGGTTGATCCATTCGCAGCTCGGATGGAAGGGCGAGATTGGCTGGCCCGCTTCATCCTTCCGGTCGATGGCCGTCGCCACGATGCGGGGCCAGATCGCCGCGAACTTGTCGAGTGGACTGCCGTAGGTGAGCAGGCCGCGCAGCTTCTCGAACAGGAGTGGCCGGTTGATGACGTCCTCATAATCGAGCCAGTCGGGCCGGCTCGGCATCATCTTGTGCAGATCCTCCGGCGGGCGCTTTCCGCACCCCGGATCATGGCGCAGATCCGGGGGTAGGGCTTGCCACTGTTCGCGCGACAGATAGTTCGGGAGGGCATGTGAAATCTCGGTGAGGCCGTTATAGGCGACGACCGTGCCGAGGCTATGCGCACATACATACCATGCGTTGAGCGTCCCCTGCCGCGCACGGGCACCCATGGCGACCATTTCCGCGACCATGCGTCGGCGGATCGCCACGCGGCGCGGATGGCCGGGATCGCACAAATTGCTGTCCCCCGGCGTCCAGCGTGCTTCATAGGTCCGCACGTCACCCACATATTGCACCATCAGCGTGGGCGAGGGCGCCTGACCGAGCGCAGCCTGGAAAGCGCGCTTCACCAGCATCCAGCCGAACGCGACCAGCAGCGCGCCCAGCGCCGCCGCGGCCAGGCGAATCCGCACCCAGGGCTCCACCTTCAGCTTGCCGGCAGCCCGCAGCGGCAGCCGGGTCAGCGAGGGTACGGGCTTGGCCTTGCCGCTGGCCGTCAGCGCCTTGGCATCCTTGCGCAGGCCGCTCGCATCGAACTCCTGATACATGGGGGCGCCCCACTGGCCGAGGCCCCAGAACCAGAAGGAGACCACATCGATCACGCCGCTGCGCGTCCCGAGATCGGCCCACCAGACTTCATGGCACTCGAAATGGACCTGACGCGGCTGCCCGCCTCCGCTGCGGAAGGCGATGCTGATCGGCGCCACGTCGTCCGGTGCGGGCGTGCCGACCGGGTACGGCCAGTCCTTGGTCCGGTCGGTGATCGTAACGATCGCGTTGTCATGAGCTTGCCGCAGCAATTCGGCAAATTCCTGAACGCTGCTGCGCAGATGTTCAAAGCGCTTCTGCTCGCCGATGCCATGAACGAACAGCAGTCCGATGCGCTCAACGGAGATGCCTGCTCCTGCCGTCATCGCAGCACCTCCCCCCTCAATACTGAGCGCGTGTTGCCGATGAGTGAGAAATACCATCGCGCCACCGAAGCGACAAGCACGAGAGGGGCGCGCATGGGGTGAGCCGCGGACGGACCCTGGTCGCATCAGCGCAGCAGCAGCATCGCTGACGATATCGACTTCGAGATCAAGGGGCAGGAGCTGCAGTTCCTGGAGATCGAGCTGGACCCCGGCGAGAGCGCGGTGGCGGAAGCCGGCGCGATGGTCTGGAAGGAAGCATCGATCGGCATGACGACCGTGTTCGGTGATGGCAGCGCCAGTCAGGGCAGCGGCTTCATGGGCAAGCTGCTCGGCGCGGGCAAGCGGCTCATCACCGGCGAGAGCCTGTTCACGACCGTGTTCACGCATAATGGCAGCGGCAAGGCGCGCGTGGCCTTCGCATCGCCGGTGCCGGGCTCCATCCTGCCGATCAAGCTCGATCAATATGGCGGCGCGCTGATCTGCCAGAAGGACAGTTTCCTCGCGGCGGCGAAAGGTGTCTCCATCGGCGTGCATTTCCAGCGGCGCATGATGACGGGCCTGTTCGGCGGCGAGGGTTTCATCATGCAGCGCCTGGAAGGCGATGGCTGGGTGTTCGTGCAGATGGGTGGCACGCTCGTCGAGCGCACGCTGGGCGCGGGCGAGGAGCTGCACATCGATACGGGCTGCGTCGCGGCTTACACGGCGGGTGTCGATTTCGACATTATCTCGGCCGGTAGCGTGCGTAGCGCCCTGTTCGGCGGGGAAGGGCTGTTCTTCGCGCGGCTACGCGGGCCGGGCGTCGTATGGATCCAGTCGCTGCCCTTCGCGCGGCTCGCGGCGCGGATGCTGGCGGCGTCGGGCACCGGTGGGCAGAATCGCGGTGAAGGATCGATGCTGGGCCAGCTCGGCAATCTGCTCGACGGCGACTGAATCGGGGGGATTGCGGCGGGCCTTGAAATCCGCGCCGGACGCGCAAAATAGGACAGCGTTGCTCAACCGCCACGCTCCTTCCGGTGCCCGAGGTTGAACCGGCTCGAGTTCGGCGCTAAGGGCGGCGCTCCAACGAAAAGAATTGGGTTCCTCCAAGCATGCTGTTCACGTTCCTCCTCGTCGTCCAGGCCGTCATCGCCTTTGCGCTGGTCACGGTCATCCTGATGCAGCGCTCGGAGGGCGGCGGGCTTGGCATGGGTGGCAGCCCGAGCGGGCTCATGTCGGCGCGCGGCGCGGCGGACTTCCTGACACGCGCGACGACGATTCTCGCCACGCTCTTCGTTGGCATGAGCATCGTGCTCGCTGTGCTCGCGGCGACCCAGCATCGCGGCGCCACCGTCGATACCTCGCTGGTCGGCAAGACGACCTCGGGCCAGACGCCGGCACCGGACGCCGCTGGTGACGCGCTCTCTGGCGCGGCCGCCGCTGCCAGCAACGGCATCGCGCCCGTCGCGGGCAACGAAGCCGTCCCGCTCGCTCAGTAAATTTTCGTTTACCGATATTTTTTCGCCGGCAGCGGATTCGTCCGCTTGCCCTCTCACTCGCGTTAGGACTAAGCCTTCCCTCCCATGGCGCGGTTTATATTCATCACCGGCGGCGTGGTTTCTTCGCTTGGCAAGGGCCTCATGGCCGCCTCGCTCGGAGCCCTCCTCCAGGCGCGCGGCTACAAGGTCCGCACGCGCAAATTCGACCCTTATCTCAATGTCGATCCCGGCACGATGTCGCCTTACCAGCATGGTGAGGTCTATGTGACGGACGACGGCGCCGAGACCGATCTCGATCTCGGCCATTATGAGCGCTTCACAGGCGTGCCGAGCAGGCAGGCCGACAATGTGACGCAGGGTCGCATCTATCAGACGATCATCCAGCGCGAGCGGCGCGGGGACTATCTTGGCGCGACCGTGCAGGTGATCCCGCACGTCACGGACGAGATAAAGGCCTTCGCGCTCGCCGAGACGGACGATGTCGACTTCGTGCTCTGCGAGATCGGCGGCACGGTGGGCGACATTGAGAGCCTGCCGTTCATGGAGGCGATCCGCCAGCTCCACAACGAGCTGGGGCCGCTCCAGTCGATCTTCGTCCACGTGACGCTGGTGCCCTATATCGCGGCGGCGGGCGAGCTGAAGACCAAGCCCACGCAGCACAGCGTGCGAGAGTTGACCTCGCTCGGCATCCAGCCCGATATCCTGCTC
>JAFKLU010000275.1 GCA_017304105.1 Sphingomonadales bacterium | reverse complement strand
TCGGTGAAGCCCTGGAAATTGCGGCGCAACCGGCCTTCGCGCTGAGCCCGTGCGAGCGGGTCGTCCGGCAGTGCAAAATGATCGAAGCCGACGGCTTCATAGCCTGCGGCGGTCAATCGCTCGTGGCCGAGCGCGGCCATGGCGAAGCGCTCGGCCTGATCGGGCAGCCGCTCCGCATCGATCTGGCGCTGGCGCGGCAGCAGGTTCGGCACATGCGCATAGCCGAACAGCGCGATGCGATCGGGCCGCAGGGCGATTGCCTGATCGAGCGTCTCAAGCAGGCTGGCCTCGTCCTGTCCGGGGAGGCCATACATGAGGTCGAAATTCAGCGACGAGATACCGGCGGCGCGCAGCGCGCCGACCGTGGAGGCGATCAACGCGTGCGGCTGCACCCGCCCGATGCGGGCCTGCACGGCGGCGTCGAAGGTCTGGACGCCGAGGCTGGCGTGAGACACGCCCGCTTGCGCCAGTGCCTGCGCCCAATCGGCCTCGAAGCCGCGCGGATCAATCTCGATCGAGAGAGTGGGGGATTCGAGCGCGAAGGCGTCTTGCAGGGTGCCGAGCAGGAGCGCGAACTGATCCGGGGAGAGGGCATTGGGGCTTCCGCCGCCGAACGCGACCCGCGCGATCCGCGCGCGGCCGTCCAGTTGCGCGGCGACCGTGCGGATCTCGGCCATCAGCGCTTCCAGATAGACTGCGAGGCGCTGCTGGCGATTGGCCCGTCCGGTGTTGCAGCCGCAATACCAGCAGATCTCCGAATTCCGCCGCGGTCGGATAGCTGGTGAAACGGGGCACGGGGCGGGCGAGCAGCGCGGGATGATAGGTCCACATGTCATCCCTCTACACCCCCTTCGGCGGCGGCGCTTTGTCATCGGTCAAAGGAAAGATTGAGGCGCGTCAATGTCGGGGGGCGGTGGCCGGCCTACCGCCGGTTCATGGTCAGCGAATGAAAGGAACACAGGACCGTGAACGCGAAATTTCTCTCTTATGCCGCAGGACTGCTCGCGCTGGCCGCGCCCATGGCGGCGCAGGCCGGTGCCCCGGACGGCAAGGTCCAGATCAAGCTGCTCGGCACCGCCGTGTTGCCCGATGGCGGCATTTCGAGCATCCGCTCGGCGACGGTGACGCTGCCCGCGAAGACGGACACGACCGCCAGCGACAATTTTGTGCCGACCGCCGCGATCGAGTATTTCTTCACCAACAACCTGTCGGTCGAGACGATCTGTTGCACCACGGCGCATCACGTTAATGGCGCGGGCGCGATCGCGGGCGTCAATAACCTGCTCGACGACGTGCTGATCGTGCCGGCGACGGTGACGGTCAAATATCACCTGACCGGGCTGGGGCCGATCAAGCCCTATGTGGGCGCGGGGCCGAGCTATTTCCTGGTGCTCGATTCCAAGGTGGGCGCCGGTGGCAAGGCAGCGCTGGGTGCGTCGAGCGCTGATTTGAAGAGCAAGGTGGGCGCGGCGCTGCAGGCGGGCGTCGACATTCCGCTCGGCAGCAAGGGCTTCGGCCTGTCTCTGGATGCCAAGCGCTACTTCGTGAAGCCGATCGCGACCTTCTACAATGCCAGCGGCGCCAAGCTGCTGGAGACGCGGCACGATCTGGACCCGTGGGTGCTGAGCGCGGGCATCGCCTACCGCTTCTGAGGGCCGGGTCGCACGGCCGGAAGGAAGGGCCCTCGGTTATGCCGGGGCCCTTTTTCATCATCTTGGGGGCTGGACGAACTGCGTCGATCTTGAAGATGCGGCTCCCGTCACTTCGGCGTGAGCTGGAGCATGCGCCCCTTGCCGGCATCTTCGAGCAGCCAGATCGCGCCATCGGGGCCGATGCGCACGTTGCGCAGGCGCATCCCCATGGGCCAATGGTCCGCCTTGGTCGCGGTTTCGCCATCGAGCGCGATGCGGACGAGGGCCATGCCGGAGAGGCCGGTGACGAACAGCGAGTCCTTCCAGGCGGGGAACAGCCTGCCGTCATGATAGGCCAGCGAGCCGGGGGAGAGGGACGGCGTCCAGTAAACGCTGGGCGGCTCGAAGCCGTCGCCGGACCGAGGATCGGGGATATCGCTGCCGTCATAATTGGTGCCGTTGGATGCGAGCGGCCAGCCAAAATTGCGGCCGGGCCGGATGAGGTTGACCTCATCGCCACCGGCAGGCCCCATTTCCGCTTCCCACAGGCGGCCCCGGCTGTCGAAGGCGAGCCCGGTGAGATTGCGATGGCCATATGTCCAGATGGCCGGATGAAAGCTCCGTCTGGCGAGCGGATTGCCCCTTGCCGGCCTGCCGTCGAGATCGAGGCGGAGCACCTTGCCGAGCGTGGTCCTTGGGTCCTGCGCATGGGCGATCTGGACGCGCTCGCCATTGGTGAAGAAGATGTGCTTCCCATCCGGCGCCAGAGCGATCCGGCCGGAATAGCTGCTGGCACGCTCGACGAAAGGCTGGCTGCGGAAGAGGACTCTCACATGGTGGAGAGCCCCGGCCGCCTCGTCGAGAACGGCGCTGGCGAGGACGACCCCGCTGGTCTTGCCTTCGCCCGCTTCTGAATAGCTGAAGTAGATTTTCCGGCTGCGGGCAAAGTCAGGCGCTAGGGCCACGTCCATGAGGCCGCCCTGATTGGTGCTCACCACCTCGGGGGTGCCCGTCAGCGTCCTGCGCTCGCCGCTGCGCGGATCGAACAGGATCATGGCGCCCTTCTTCTGCGTCAAGAGCATGCGGCCATCCGGCAGGAAGGCCATGGACCAGGGGAAATCGAAATTTGCGATCTGGGTGACGGTGAAGGTTGAAAAGCCCTCGTAGACGGTCCGGCGGTCGATGATCGTGGGGCCGTCGGCGCCGATG
>JAFKLU010000351.1 GCA_017304105.1 Sphingomonadales bacterium | reverse complement strand
ATATTTCTGATCGGCCTTGGCGGCGCCAACGGTGCGCCACTTGATGCCGGTCGGGAAGCCCGCGCCACCACGGCCGCGCAGGCCCGAGGCGACGACTTCCTCGATGGTCGCTTCAGAGCCGATCGCCCTGGCGCGCTCCAGGCCCTTCCAGCCGCCGGTCGCCGCATAATCGTCGAGGCTGGTTGGGCGTGTCTTGCCGGCGCGCGCGAATGTCAGGCGCTGCTGGCGGGCGATGAACGGATGGCTGGCGATCTCGCCGATGGCGAGCGGCGAGCTGCCGTCGAGGATCGCGGCGACGTCGGCGGGCGTTGCGGGGCCGAAGCCCTTGCCGTCGATTTCCACCAGCGGCTCCAGCCACTGCATGCCCCAGCTCGACACGCGCTCGACCGTGTGGCCGGCCTTGATGAAAGCGTTGGCGACTTCGTCAGCGCCGCAGGCGAGGGCGAGCGCGTCGTCGGAAATGCGAACCGTGACCATCAGGCCATCTCCCGAATGATCTGGGTAAGCTTGGAACTATCGAGGCGAGCATGGAGCTTCTTGCCGACCATCGCATTGGGACCGACGCTGCACAGGCCCAGGCAATAGATTGTCTCGATTTCCACGCGGTCGCCGGCCGCGGCCTCAGCGTCGCCCACGATAGCCTCGACGCCGCGCGCCTTGCAGGCCTCGGCACGGCAAAGCTTGAGCACCGGCTTGTGGGCGGCCTCTGCCTTGAAATCATGATAGAAGCTGACGACGCCATGCACTTCGGCGCGGCTGAGGTTCAGCGCAAGGGCGATCTGGCGCTTTGCCGCCTCGTCCACGCAGCCAAATTCTTCCTGTATATCGTGCAATATCGGAAGCAGCGGCCCTTCGCGGCGGCTGTGGCTCGCGATGATCTCGTCCAGCCGGTCAGCTCTGGCGTCAGTCATGCGCGTGCGTCTCCAAAGTTCAATTCATTGGTCTAAAATTCGTTTGTCTTACTGCCTATTTTTGGCGCCGCTGGCAAGCCCAAAGCGACGGCGTTTCGCCGGGGTCGCTGCGGAAACCGTCAACGGAGGCCGCCTGAGCGCGCAATCGAAGTCGGCATGAGTCGCGGATTGATGCGTGATTCCCCGAGGGGCTCGTCAGTCGCTAGCGGCGAAGGCATCGCTTCGCCGAGCAGCTGGAGCGTCTCCATGAAGCAGCCGCGCAGCATTGCGATCTCGCCCGCGACCTCGTCCGGCAAGCTGCGCTGTTCGACGCAGCGGCGGGCGGTCTTCTCGATCACTTCGGCGATTTCGCCCACGCGCTGCGCGCCGAACTGGCGCGACTCGCCCTTGAGCCTGTGCGCCGGGATGACCATCGCGGCCGCATCCCGCTTCGCCAGCGCCGCTTCGAGCTGGTCGATCGACTTGATGCCGTCCTCGCGGAAATAGCCGATGATCCTCGCGAGTCCCGTGCCGAGAACGGAGCGCGCCTGCGCCAGTTCGGCCTCGTTCACGAGCGGGATCGAGTAGTAATAGGACATGGCAGCATCCGATGGAAACAGATCCTCGGATGCCGACTATCGGTTTACAGGGTAAACATAGCCCTAAAGCAAAGGGTTACTCTTGCGGCCGGCTTAATCGATACTCGTCATGGTCCGGGCCTTGCCGCAGCGTCACCGTCCAGCCCTGGGCCGCGGCGAGGGCGGGGACGTCCGTGCGGGCGACCTGATCGTCGGAGAGCAGCAGGATATCCGCATGCTCCCGCATCGCCCGCGCCGCCCGCAGCACGGGCCAGGGGCATTTGAGGCCGCGCGTATCGACGCGGAAAGCCTCAGCTCTTGGAACGGTCATAGGGATTGTGGGCGCTGCGCAGATTGAGGCGGATCGGCACGCCCTGAAAGCCCAGTTCGCGGCGGATGCCGTTCACCAGATAGCGGCGATAGCTCTCGGGCAGCTCGTCGAGCCGCGTGCCGAACAGCACGAACGTCGGCGGGCGAATGCGTGCCTGCGTGATGTAGCGCAGCTTGATGCGCTTGCCGCCGGGGGCTGGCGGGGGATTGGCCTCCAGCGCGGAGTCGAACCAGCGATTGAGGCCGCTGGTGGGCACGCGCGTCGACCAGATGCGGCGCGCGTCGAAGGCGGCGGCGATGAGATCGTCTATGCCCTTGCCGGTCGCGCCGGAAATGGTGAGCAAGGTGACGCCGCGCACCTGCGCCAGACCATCGTCGAGCGCCTTGCGCACGCCCTGGTAGAGTGAGGAGCCGTTTTCCGCGACATCCCATTTGTTGAGCGCGATGATGAGGGCGCGGCCCTCGCTCAGCACCTTGTCGGCGATCTTGAGGTCCTGCGCCTCCAGCCCCTTGGTCGCATCGAGCAGCAGCACGACGACCTCGGCATAATCGACAGCGCGCAGCGCATCGGAGACGGAGAGCTTCTCCAGCTTGTCCTGCACCTTGGCGCGCTTGCGCATGCCGGCGGTGTCGATGAGGCGCACGGGACGCACGCGGCCCTCACGGTCCGTCCAGCTCCAGTCGACGGCGATGCTGTCGCGGGTGATGCCGGCTTCCGGGCCCGTGATCAACCGATCCTCGCCCAGCATCTTGTTGATGAGCGTCGACTTGCCGGCATTGGGCCGCCCGACGATGGCGAGCTGGAGCGGGGCATTGTCGTCGGCTTCCTCGTCCTCGTCGCCCCCGGTGGCGCCGTCCTCATCCTCGTCGCGCTCGACATAGGGACGGATCGCCGCGAACAGATCGGCAAGGCCCAGGCCATGCTCGGCGGAGAAGGCGACCGGCTCGTCAAAGCCAAGGGAGAAGGCCTCCATGAGACCGGGATCGGCAGCGGCGCCCTCCGCCTTGTTGGCGAGCAGCACGACCGGCGTGTTGCCGGCGCGCAGCCAGCGGGCGATATGCTCGTCCAGCGGGGTGATGCCGGCCCGCGCATCGACCATGAACAGGGCGACGGCGGCACCGCGCACCGCCTGTTCGGTCTGGGCGCGCATGCGGCCGGGCAGGGACTGCGGATCGTCCTCCTCAAAGCCGGCGGTATCGACGATGCGGAATTTGAGGCCGAGCAGTTCCGCGTCGCCCTCCCGTCGATCACGCGTGACGCCGGGCTGATCGTCGACCAGCGCGATGCGCTTGCCGACCAGCCGGTTGAACAGGGTCGACTTGCCGACATTGGGCCGGCCGATGATGGCGACGAGGGGGAGCATTCAATGATTCCTGACATGACATGGAGCGCTCCTGCCGAAGCAGGAGCCCAGGGCGGCGAGGTTCGTCGGTTTGGCCCTGGGTTCCTGCTTTCGCAGGAACACTCGCCGTTTACATGCCGGAGGGCCTGACTCCAAGCCCCGCGCCGAGAGGTCTCAGCGATAGGCCAGCAGGCGGCCCTGATCGGTGAGCAGATAGAGCATGTTGTCCGCGACGATCGGGGCGAGCGTGACGCCGTCCTTCACCTCGCGTTCGGACTTGACCGAGCCGGTGGCCGGATCGACCTGGACAAGCGCGCCCTCGGTCGAGACCAGGATCAGCTTGCCGCCCGCGAGGATGGGGCCGCGCCAGCGGATCGGGCCGGTCTTCTTCTTCGGTTTGCGCCATGCCGGCAGCTCGCTGATCCAGCGCACCTTGCCGGTGGCGCGGGTGATGGCGAAAAGCTTGGCCTTGTCGGTGACGACGAACACCCAGTCGCCCACTACGAGCGGCGTGGCGATGCCGCCGATGTTGAGCTCCCACAGGCGCTGGCCGGTCAGCAGCTCGTACGACGCCATGCGGCCGCCCTCGCCGATCGCGAACACGCGGCCACGGTCGATCACGGGATCGGCGTCAATGTCGGTGAGCGTGGAGACAGATGTGGAGATGGTCGTCTTGCTCAGCGCATCGCCCCAGAGCGCGCGGCCATTCTCGTAGCGATAGGCGGTGAGCTCGCCCGAGGAATAGCCCGCGATCACCGAGCCCTGGCCGGCGGCAGGCGCGGCGACGCCGAACACGCCGGTCGATTCGAGCGTGCCGTTGTCCGTCCACAGCACGGCGCCGTCAGCCGAGTTGAGCGCGAAGAGCTGATTGTCCTGGCTCATCACGTAGACATTGCCGTTGGCGAGTGTGGGCGAGCCGCGCAGCGGGCCGCCCGGTCGCACCTTCCAGAGCACGGCGCCATCCGCCGTGTTGACGGCAGCAACGTCGCCGATGCCGGTGGTCGCATAGACGCGGTCACCCTCCACGCTGACGCCCCCGCCGAACTCGACCTTGCCCTGATCGTCCTTCGAGCGGATGCTCGCGCTCCACAGCCGCTGGCCGGTCTTGGCGTCGAACGCGTAGATCGTTGCTTCAACGTCGATAACGTAGAGCTTGCCCGCAGCGACGACCGGTGGCGATGCCAGCCGCGCGCGGGAGCCGCCCCCAGCGATGGAAGCGGACCAGACCTGCTGGTTGCCGGCGCCGAGCGCGACATGGCCCATCGCCTTCGAGGCATTGCCGCCCGACTGCGCCCAATCGGGGTTGAGCACCGCCTCGGGCAGAGTGACCGCCATGGTGGACACAGACTCGTCCGCGTTGACGACCTCGGTGCCGCTGAGGATCGAGGTGCGACTGCCGTGCACCGGCGTCTTGGGCCTGTCCTTCTTGCCGATGCCGCAGCCGGTCACGGCCAGCGCGACCGGCAGGATCAGCCATGCGCCACGAATATTGATGCGAAGCCTCATCCTGGTCTTTCTACTCTAGATATGTTCAGCGCGCGGCGGGCTGGGGAAGGTCGGATGCGGCCGCAGCCGGAACCGAGCCGAGCATGCTCGCCATCTGGCCGGCACGCAGCTTGATCGTATCCGGCACGGTCGGGTCGCGCGTCAGGCTGGCGAACATCTCGCCGGCAAGATCGCGGCGGCCCATCTTGAGATAGGCGATGCCGGTCAGCTCGCCCGCGCTGCCGAACCAGGGATTGCCCGGCGCAGCGAGGCCCCTGAGCGCGGCGACGACCTGATCGGGCTTCATGCTGTCGAAGCTGACCGCGGTCTTGCGGATCAGCGCCGCGTCCTTGATCGGCTGCAGCGCGTCGGGATCGTTCAGAATGGCGTCGTAGGCGGCGATCGCGGTCTTGTCGTCGCCCTTGCCGGCGGCGAGCGCTGCCTTCACCATCTCGGCCTGGCTCTTGTAGCCCGGGCCGCCCTCGGCAATCAGCTTGTCATAGACCGGCTGATCGAGCGTCGCGGCTTCGGCGGACTTGAGCAACGTCGCGAACTGCTCGCTATTGGCCTGCGCCACACTGGTGCGGTGATTCTTCCACAGCAGCCAGCCGCCGAACGCGAGCAGGGCCAGCACCACCGCGACCAGCACCAGCCGGCCATATTTCGTCCAGAAGGAGAACATGTCGTCCTGGCGGACGGCGTCGTCGACTTCGCGGATAAGCGCTTCGCTCTGATATGGCGTCAGGGCCAAATCTCGTCTCCAAGGGGCATAGATGAAAGGGGGTTAATGCGGCGGCGGACCTTAGCGGCGGCTGAACCCCAAGCAAATCACTTTTTGACCCCATATAATTGCTCGGGGCCCGGGAAGGTGCGCGCGCGCACCTCAGCGGCGTAATCGGCGGCGGCCCGTCCGATCATGCCGGCGATATCGGCATAGCGCTTCACGAAGCGCGGCGTGCGCTCGAACAGGCCGAGCAGGTCGTCCGTCACGAGCACCTGCCCATCGCACAGGGGCGATGCGCCGATGCCGATGGTGGGGCAGGGAACCTCGGCTGTGATCATCGCCGCGACCGGCTCGACCACGCCCTCGATCACCATCGCGAAGCAGCCGGCCTCGGCGACCGCGCGCGCATCGCCGCGGATCTTCTGTGCTTCGGCCTCATCCTTGCCGCGCGGGCCATAGCCGCCGAGAGCGTTGACCGCCTGAGGCGTGAGGCCAACATGCGCGCAGACCGGGATACCGCGCGCGGAGAGGAAGGCGATCGTCTCGGCCATGGCCGCGCCGCCCTCCAGCTTGACGCCAGCCGCGCCGGTCTCCTTGAGCAGCCGCGATGCGCTCTCGAATGCCTGAGCCGGAGAAGCCTCATAGCTGCCGAACGGCATGTCGATGATGACCACGCTGTGATAGCTGCCGCGCACCACCGCCGCGCCATGTGCCGCCATCATGTCGAGCGTCACCGGCACGCTGGAGGGCAGGCCGTAGATCACCTGCCCCAGAGAATCCCCGACCAGCAGCATGTCGCAATGTTGATCGAGCAACTGGGCCTGGCGGGCGGTATAAGCCGTGAGCACCACGATCGGATCGGCGGTGACGCCGTCCACCTTGCGCGCCCGCAGTGCGGGAACGGTAAGCCGTCGCACCGGCGCGGGTGTGGGATTGGCGCGGCTGGTCGAGGTATCGAGCGTGTAGGTCGTGGACATGGCCGCGCTTTAGCCCATGGCGGCGAAGGGGGCCAGAGCGATACGTGGAACGACGGCGCGCCCCGGCGGCCATTGAACGTCAGCCCCTGCAGCGCGCAAGCCGGTGCTTACTGCCTTTTCGCGGCGTCCTTCGCGGCATCGCCGACATCTTGCGCCGCATCGCCCACCTGCTGCGCGGCCTGTGAAACGGCGTCGTCCTTTCTGCCTTCCTTCGAAATCAGGAAATAGGCGCCGACCGCGATCAGAGCGATGACGAGAAGCGCGATAATGGCCGTCATGCCGCCGCCGCCCGAGCGCTCGACGACCACCGTGCGGGGTTCTTCGGTTGCCATGAAAATTCTCCGCGACTCAATTGTTGCTGCTGCGCAAAAAACAATCGACGCGGGGAGGAGTTCCCATGTGCACTGGGGCATATCGGGCATGGGAGGGGCAGGGGAACCGCGGTCGCGCGGTTAGTTCAGGCCCATTCGGCCAGCTTCGAGCGCAGCTTGTCGAGTGCCGCCTTCTTGATCTGACAGACGCGGGCAGCGCCGATGTCGAGCGTCAGGCCGATTTCCTCAAGGTTCATTTCCTCGACGAAATAGAGTTGCAGCACCATCGCCTCGCGCTGTGGCAGTTCGGAAATGCAGCCGGCAATCGCCTTCTTGAGCGATTCGCGCTCCAGCGTTTCGTCGTCGCGCTCGGTGAGGTCCGCAAACCACATGGACTGATCGGAATAGACCTCGTCCATGCTTTCGTGCTGGGCCATCTCCGTGCCGTCGGCAAGCTCGCGCCAGGCGGCGGCATCGAGCCCCAGATGGGCGGCGGTCTCCGCCTCGCTGGGCGCGCGGCCATATTTCTGCTCGAACGCGCGGCGTGCCTGCTGGATGGTCTTCCGCCGCGCCATGGCGGAGCGGCAAAGCGTGGCATGGCGGCGCAAATGATCGATCATCGCGCCGCGCACGCGCATCTGCGCATAGGAGGCGAAGCCGTGGCCGCGATCCTCGAAGCCATTGGCCGCTTCGACCAGCGCGACCATGCCGATCTGCAGCAGATCCTCGATGTCGATCGCGGAGGAGACGCGGCCATGGACGTGCCAGGCGATCTTGCGGACGAGCGGCATATACTGCTGGGCGAGCCGGTCCGGCGACGAGCCGGTCCTGCGTCCATAGGTCAATCCGGTGACTTCTAGCATCGCGCTTTGCATGAAGGGGGACTTATCCAAAAAGGTTTAACGGAGATTTTCCATCGCATTTGCAAGCCATTAACAATCGTTTTTACAAGCCATTCCAAGTCGCTTGGCGTGTGAAATCGACCGGAGCGAACGCCGGCCGGGGCCTCCCTGTAGTGTCCCTCCGTGTCAGGCGGCGAGGCGCTCGACACGGTTGATGCGGCTCTCGTTCCCCACCACGGCCACGACCTCCACGGGCTTGCCGTCCGGTATCTCCAGGAAGGAGAGGACGGGCGTCTCGGGAAGGTGAGGGCGGAACAGGCGGGAGAGCGCGCGGCGGGCGACCGGCGAGGTGACGATCGCGAAGCTGCGGGCCTGCGCCATGATCGGGCGGGCGGCCTCGGTCACCTGCTCGATCAGGCGCTGGGCGAGCGCGGGCTCGATCGGATGCTGGGCATCGCCCGCGACGCGCATTGCCTGGGCCAGCAGACCCTCCAGCTCGCCATCGAGGGTGAGCACCGGCAGTGGCATCTTCACGGGCACGATGTTCTGGATGATGAGCGAACCGATTCGCTGCCGCACCAGTTCGGTGAGGTGGTCCACGCTCATGTCCGGCCGTGCCACCGCGACCATGGCCTCGGCGATACGGCGGAAATCCTTTAGCGGAATGCCCTCGATGAGCAGGTTGCGGCAGAGCGCCGTTACCTGGGCGAGGTTGAGCGGCTGGGGCGTCAGCCCCTCGGCGAGCTGCGGCGCGACTTCCTTGAGCGTGTCGAGCAGCTTTTTCGCCTCGTCCATGCCGAAAATCTCCGAGGCATTGCTGACGATGAGGTGGTTGAGGTGAGTCGCGACGACGGTCGAGGGATCGACCACCGTGTAGCCAGCGACGACCGCCTCGCTGCGCTGATCGGCGCCGATCCAGACCGCGTCGAGGCCGAAGGTCGGGTCCTTGGCGGGGCGGCCATCCACCGTCGCGACGAGATCGCCGCTGTCCAGCGCGAGCAGCTCTTCGGGCC
The DNA here is from genome assembly GCA_017304105.1 of Sphingomonadales bacterium. Taxonomy (GTDB): domain Bacteria; phylum Pseudomonadota; class Alphaproteobacteria; order Sphingomonadales; family Sphingomonadaceae; genus Sphingobium. The sequence goes on along the minus strand of JAFKLU010000351.1, from coordinate 11,654 downwards.
ACAGCTCGTCCTCGCCGACCACGACGCCCGCGATGGTGATGCGATACTGATTGGCGCCGAGCGCGAGATTATCCTTCACGCGGATCATCGGCACCACGAAGCCAAGCTCGCGCGAAAGCTGCCGCCGGATGCCGGTGATGCGGCCGATCAGCGGCGCATCCTTGCGCTCGTCGACAAGGGAGATCAGGCCATAGCCGATCTCCAGGCCAAGCACGGCGCCGTCCGACACGTCCGACCATTCGATATGGGCGGGGTTCTCCGGTTCGGCGACCTCGACCGGCTTCTCCTGCGCCTGCTGCTTCGCCGCCTTGCGCAGACGCAGCGCGATGAACCAGGCGAGCGCGGCGGCGGGCAGGATGATGACGTGCGGCATGCCGGGCAGGATGCCGAGGAAAGTGAGGATGCCCGCGACCGGGACCCACGCCTTGCCGATGCCGAACTGCTGCGCGATCTGGCCGGATAGATCCTTGTCCGAATTGACGCGCGTGACGATGGAAGCCGCCGCGATGGAGAGCAGCAGCGCGGGCACCTGCGCCACGAGCGCGTCACCGATGGCGAGCAGCACATAGGTTTCCGCCGCCTGGCCAAGATCGAGCCCGTGGCTGACGACGCCCAGGATGATGCCGCCCACGATGTTGATGACGAGAATGAGGATACCGGCGACGGCATCGCCCTTCACGAACTTGGAGGCGCCGTCCATCGAGCCGTAGAAATCGGCCTCGGTGGCGACTTCCTGCCGGCGCGTCTTGGCCTCGTCCGGGGTGAGCAGGCCCGCGTTCAGATCGGCGTCGATCGCCATCTGCTTGCCGGGCATCGCATCCAGGGTGAAGCGGGCCGAAACTTCCGACACGCGGCCCGCGCCCTTGGTGATGACCACCAGGTTGATGATCATCAGGATCGCGAACACGAAGATGCCGACGACATAGTCGCCGCCGATGAGGAAGTGGCCGAATGCCTCGATGACGTGGCCGGCCGCATCCGAGCCCGTGTGCCCGCTCACCAGCACGACGCGGGTCGAGGCGACGTTGAGCGCGAGGCGCAGCAGTGTGGCGAACAGCAGGACGGTCGGGAAGCTGGAGAAATCGAGCGGCTTGGCGGCGTTCAGCGCGATCATGAGCACCGCGAGGCTGATCATGATGTTGGTGACGAAGCCGATGTCCAGCATGATTGCCGGCACGGGCACCATCATGAACATGACGAGCGCGAGAATGGCCAGCGGGAGGACCGCTCCCTTGGCCGTGTTGCTCCAGATCCTGCCGTTGACGTCGCCGCGGTTCATAAGGGGCCGTTACCTTCCGAGAGTGGCAAGCATGAGATAGGCGAGGCGCGCTGTCTCGGCGCGCGGCGCGGCATCCGGATAGGGGCGCGTCTCGGCCAGCATCTGCTGGGTGGCGAGCGCGTCTTCGCCGGAGAGAGTTTCATCGTCGACCGGCATGTCCCGCATGCCGATCTGCGCGCGGGCGATGCGCATGTAATCGGCGGGTGCGACCATGTTGGCGCCCTCAGGGATCGCGCCGACGCCGCCCATGTCCGCCCGACTTGCGCTGAGACCGGCGGTCTGCGCGCCGTTGGCGAGCTTGCTGGCGAAGCGGTCGCGGATCTCGGCGAGGCTGCGGGCATTGCCCTGGCCGTCATAGAAGATCGACGCATTGGCGCGCGCGGCAGCGGGGAAGAGGCTCGCGGCCGGGGCGTTCGGCGCGTAGTTCATCGTCTGGAGGAACTTGGCCGCGCCGCCCGCGCCGAGGAAATGGGCGAGATAGAGGTCCACCGCCTCGGCAGGGCGGCCGGTCTGCTGCTCGATATAGTTGCGGTTGTCGGAAGCGAGCTCGGCAGCCATCACCGAGGCGGTCTCGGGGTGATTGCGCAGAGAGAGGATCTGCTCGCGCAGGCCGGCATCGGCCACATAATAGCGCCCGCCGCTTTTCTGGATCGCGTCCGAGGCCCAGCTCATGCCGTATTTCGCGCCATGATCATTGACGACGGCGAGCCAGCTCTGGTCGATGAACTGGTAAAGGCCGGATGCGCTGGAGGTGCGCGCGCGAGCCTGCGGGTCCATCGCGCTCTCGATCTGCGCCTGACCCATCAGATAGCCGAAGTCGACGCCCGTCCGGCGGCTGGCCGTGGCGATCGCCTGCGTTATCCGGCTGGGAGCGCCGGAAAGGGAGTTGGTCGTCAGTCCGTAGTTGGACATTGGCTTGCGTCAGACCCGTCGTTGGTAATCACGGGTAAAACAGCAAGAAGCGTGCCAGATTGGGGCGTTTCCTGGGGCGCTTTTACGGGCTGGTTTCGCTCGGCCTCAGCGCGTGCCTGATCCGGCAGCGAAGTGCTCTCGTTATGGAATGAGCCCGGGCCGGCTAGAGGAGCGACTTTGCGCTCGGCTCAGGAAGGCGCGCGCCAGCCTGCGCGGAGGAACGCGCGATGATCGGGCTTCAGCGCGGGGCGTAGAGCTTCTGCGGTGCGTCGGGATTACGGGCGGCGTTGGCCATGTGCATCTGGCCGGCCATGTCGCCGAGCAGGCAGGCGAGCGTGCGGGAAGATTCGAGGTCGCCGACAACATCCCGGATGCGGGCCTTGAGCGCCGGATCGGTTCGCGACGCGCCGACCGCCTGCACCGCCTCCATCGCCGCGCGGAACCGGCCCATGGCCTGTTCGATGGCAGCGAGATCGGCCTTCTGCATTGCGCCACGCAGTTGCGCGGTGGCGGCGCCAAGTTCGTCGACGAGGGCGAGCGACACGGCTCCCGGTCCCCTCAGTGCTTTTCCATCGGCAGGTCGAGATCCAGCATCTTCTCGGCGATCTTCTCGGGATCGACGGGATAATTGCCGGATGCGATGGCCTGCTTGATCCGCGCGATCCGTGCGAGGTCGACGGGCGCGCCCTGCGCCGCCATGCGCGCGGCGGGTGTGGAAACAGATGTTGTTGCCGTCGACTCGGGCGCCGGCTCTGCGGAGACCCTGGCGGTCGACCGCGACTGAGCGGTCTCGCGCAGCTTTGCTGCCTCGACGGCCGCGGTCAGCGACTGGCCAACTGACTTGATCATCAACGTCATCCTTTCTGTCCGATCGCCCTTATATACGGATCGGTTCAGGAAAGCTTAAATTCCTGGAACGCGAACAACACCAATGGCTTCGACGCGCGCCATGACCGGCGTCGCCTTCTGATCCTGACGCACGCGAATGAGGGCGCCGACCGCGCCGTCCTCGTCCGCGATCATCAGGCGGGAGATGCTGAATTCCTCATTGCCCGCCACGAGCTGAACCGGATCGCCCTTCTTCACGACCGCCGAGGCGGTCGCGGGAGACGCGGCATAAGCGCGGGAAAACTGCGGGTTCTGCGGCATCTGACTGGCACTGAGCGGCACGCGGATGCGCCAGCCGATGGCGGGGCAGGAGACCGTCGCGGCATTGGCGAGACCGGCTTCGACGACCGGCGTCTGCGGGCAGGGCGCCAGACGCAGGCGGCGATCGATCGGGGCGATGGGGCCGCCCGGCTCGCCGCGATTGGCGCCGACGCTCATCGCGACAAGGCTGTCGAGACGGTCGAGATTCTCGAAATTCTGCGGCGCCTGAGCGCGGGCGGGGCTCACCAGACCCGCAACCATGCAGGCTGTGAGCATGAGAAAAGCCGCGAACATCGCGCGGGTGGGGGACAGGGTTTGGGTTGTCATCACGACTGGCTCCGCTGTGTGCACGCGGAACTGTGCACGCGGAACATTGAGCAAGGAGTGTGCCAGTCTGGGAGCCCCTGACCGGCGAAGGGGCTTCAGTCGGCGGGCTTGGCCTTCTCCACCAGCCGGATGATCTGCTTGCCCGGCGCCTTGCCGTCAGCTTCCTCCGCGAGCCCGGCGATGCGCAGGCGCGATTGCGGAACACCGGCGGCAGACAGTGCGCGGGCGACCGCGCCGAGGCGCGCCGCGGCAAGATCCCACGCATCGAAGCGATAGAGCCCGCGGTCGAGGCCAATAGATTGAATCTGGATGATTTGGCTCGAATGCGCGAGCGGTTCGGCGGCCTTGAGCAGCGCGATTTCACCCGCATCGCTAAGCAGCGCCTCGCCGGGCTCGAACAGGGCTTCGGCCTGCAGATCGACCTGCACCGGCGCCGCGATGGCGCCGAAATAGGTGCCGATGCCGGTGAGCGCCGCGTCTCGTTGCGCCTCATTGGCCTGAAGGAGCACGAAGAAGCCGAGCAGCAGCAGGCAGAGATCGGCAAGGCTTAGCGCCCAGCGGGACCGGCCGGTGCGGACGGCGGAGAGCCTCATGCGGCCCCTCATGCCGCCTCGCGCACGGGTTTGCGCAGCATGCCGGGTTCGCGGCGGGCGAGCACGATCATCCTGTCGACCAGCGCTTCCTGCCAGGCGAGTTCGCGCTCCGAGAGGCCGGCGAGACGGTTGGCAATTGGTCCGGCGACGGCATTGGCGAGGACCATGCCGTGCAGCGTGGTCATGAGCGCAAGGGCCATGGAGGGGCCGATGGTCGCGGGATCGCGCATCCCCGCGAACATGCCGATGAGGCCGAGGATCGTGCCAGCCATGCCCATGGCGGGCGCGGCATCAGCGAGCGCGTTCCAGAAGGCGACAACGCGGGCGTGACGGGCGCGGCGATCATCCAGCGCCTGGCGTGCCCAGAGCTCGAAATGCTCGGCATCGCCCGCATTTGCGAGGGTGTTGAGCGCGTCCGCGCAGAAGGGATGGCTGGCCTGCAGCCGATCCGTTCGGGCAAGGCCGCGCAATTCGGCCACGGCCTCGACCTTGAACAGCAGGGCGCGCGCGGCATCGCGGTCGTCCTCCGGATCGGCGCGCAGGAGTGGGATGAGCGCGGCGAACGCATTCGCCGCCGTCTTCGCGCCCGATTGGGCAAGAGCGATCAGTCCGGCGCCGAGCGTGACCGCGAGGAGGGGCAGGGGGGCGAAAATATGGCCGATCAAGTCCGTCATTGCGCCCGCCACCTCATCGGTCTGGTCCGACCGGCAATAGAATGCCGCCGACCGGCAAAATCTTGCCGGCCTTGCCGCTCCGACGCCCGAAAGGCGCGGAAATCCTGATGTTAACCATCCGGCAGCCTGCCGCATGGGCAAATTGGCACGGCCTTTGCAGAATGTTCCTGCGGGCATGGGTCATGCCTGAACCGGGCCAGTTCATCCGGTCAGAACGACCCGGCTTGAGAGACTTTTAGAGAAGGCACGAAAAAATGTCCGTCGAAGACAGTTTGTTCGGCATTCATGGCAAGGCACTGGCGCTGCGCTCGCAGCGGCTGGAGCTCATCGCCTCGAATATCGCGAACGCTTCCACGCCCGGCTACAAGGCGCGCGACATCGATTTCGAGAAGGCGCTCTCCAAGGCTTCCGAGCGGCAGGGCACCGTGGCCGGCGCGCTGGAGACGGCGATGGGCTACCGCATCCCGCTCCAGCCGAGCAGCGACGGCAACACCGTCGAGATGTCCACCGAGCAGACTCTCTTCGCCGAGAACGCGGTCAAGTATCGCACGACGCTCTCCTTCCTCGAAGGGCGCCTCAACACGATCACGCGCGCGCTGAAGGGAGAATGAGCTTGGACAAGCCGCTCAACATCTTCGACATCTCTGGCCGGGCCATGTCGGCGCAGCTCGTGCGCCTCAACGCGACTGCTTCCAACCTTGCCAATGCCGGCTCGGTCTCCGGCAGCGAGGGCCAGGCCTATCGCGCCATCCGCCCGGTCTTCTCGACCGTGGTGGAGAAGCCCGGCGTCGCCACCGTCAAGGTGGACCGCGTCGTATCGTCCGACACGCCCGCCACCAAGCGCCACGATCCCGGCCACCCGCTCGCGGACGCCAATGGCGATGTGTGGGAAGCCGGCGTCGACAGCAGCGCGGAACTGGTCGAGATGATCGAGAGCGCGCGCCAGTATCAGAACAATGTGCAGGTCCTCCAGACCGCCAAATCCCTCATCCTCGATACGATAAGGCTCGGCAAATGACGACTACCAGCAGCACCGCCGCCACCGTGACCAGCCCCTGGACGGTCGACAGCGGCACCGCCGTCACCAACCGCAATCTGGTCGAGACGAGCACCAAGAAGAACGACCAGATCGACATGAACGGCTTCCTGAAGCTGATGACGACGCAGCTTCAGCATCAGGACCCATTCGCGCCGATGGACAACAACCAGATGGTTGCCCAGATGGCGCAGTTCAATTCGCTCTCCTCGATGGCGGAATCGAACAAGCTGCTCACCAACATTGCCGATGCCGTCTCCGGCGCGCGCCTCTCGGACGCGGCGGGCTGGATCGGCAAGTCGATGCTGGTCGAGAGCAACATCGCCACGCCCGACCGCACCGGCGCCTATGCCGGCGAGTTGACGCTCCCCTCGAACAGCACCGGCGTCTCGGTCGATCTGGTCGATGGCTCGGGCAATGTCGTCAAGACGCTCGACCTTGGCGCCCAGAAGGCCGGCGCCGCCTCCTTCTTCTGGGATGGCACCAACGAGGCCGGCGAGTTCATCGGCGGCAGCGCGCTCAAGGTGCAGGTGCGCGGCGCCGCGCCCAGCCAGATCGCAACCTGGGCGAGCATCGCCGCGGTCCAGTCGCCCGCCGGCGGTAGCAGCGCGAAGCTCATCACCGCCCTTGGCAATTTTTCGCCCGACGACGCGCTGCGTCTCGGCTGATCGACCACTTTCGCAAAGGAGTTTGCCCAAATGTCCTTCTACATCTCGCTTTCCGGCCTCAAGGGCGCGCAGACCGACCTCGGCGTCGTCTCGAACAACGTCGCCAACGCCGGATCGACCGCGTTCAAGAAGAGCCGCGCCAGCTTCGGCGACATCTATGCGAACACCGGCGCGCAGGGCGTGCGTCAGGTCGCCACGACCCAGCAGTTCACGCAGGGCACGCTGGAGACCACGGACAAGACGCTGGACCTCGCCATGACTGGCGAAGGCTTCTTCACCGTCAAGAGCGCGCCGCCCGCCAATCAGCTCAGCTATACGCGGAACGGCTCGTTCGGCGTCAATAATAATGGCTATGTCGTCGACAGCCTCGGGAACAAGGTCCAGATGCTGCCGGTCGACGCCTATGGGAAGCTGACCAGCACCTCGGCGGCCGACATGGTCGACCTGCGCATCCCCAAGGACAACGGCAAGGCAGTGATGCCGTCGGCCTATCAGCCCGGCAGTGCGCGCATCGATGACGAAACCGGCATCGTGACCGTCGCCTTCGCGAATGGCAAGACGCGGGATCTGACCCCCTCGGTCTCGCTGCCCAAGTCCAAGCCGGGTGACGACCACAACCTTACGAGCGCATCGGTCGATATTTCGTCGGGTGTCGTTTCCGCGACCTACGATGACGGTACGGTCGTAGCGCTGTCCCCGCCGCTCAAGCTGCCGCCCTATCAGGTGGATTCGGCGGATCCCACGAAGAGATATATGCTTAGCGGCGCGACTGTCGATAATGACGGCGTCGTCACGGCCCACTTTGCCGGCGGCGCGGACGTTGAGCTGACCGAGAAGGTCGCTATTCCGACGACCCATCAGACGCCTATCCCGTTCCTCTGGGCCTATGTGGACGACACGGGCGACGTGATGGCCACTTTCGCCGATGGAGAGCCTGCCGAGAAAGTCGGCAAGGTCACCATTCCGGGCGACGATGGCGGCACGCCGGCCTCGCAGCTGGCCAGCATCAACATCTCGATCGAAGGCGTCGTCTCGGCGACTTATGCGAATGGCGACACGGAAGACCTGGGTATGCTGGCGCTCGCCAACTTCACCAACACCGAGGGGCTGACCCAGAATGGCAACGCGCACTGGACGGCATCGCGTGAGAGCGGCGATCCGTCCTACGGCGAGGGCAATAACGGCCGTTACGGCGCGGTGCGCTCGGGCACGCTGGAGCGCTCCAACGTCGACATCACCGAGGAGCTGGTGGCGCTCATCTCTGCCCAGCGCAACTTCCAGGCCAACGCGAAGGCGATCGAGACCGCGTCCAACATGACGCAGACCATCGTCCAGATGCGCACCTGATCGCTGATCCGCACTAGACAGGGACCGCACGCATGGATCGTCTCATCGATGTTGCCCGTACCGCGATGCGCGGCGCGATGGCCCGGCAGACGGCGATTTCGAACAATCTCGCCAACGTCAATACCGCCGGCTTTCGCGCCGAGATCCTCAACGCCTCGACGCGCTGGGTCGGCGGGCAGGGCTTCCAGAGCCGCGCCGAGCAGATCGATCAGGTCGTCGCGGCGGACATGAAGACCGGCACCGTGGTCCAGACCGGCAATCCGCTCGACATCGCCATGGACGGCGACGCGCTGCTCGCGGTCCAGGCCAATGACGGCTCGGAAGGATATACCCGGCGCGGCGACCTGAAGCTCAGCGAGAGCGGCCTGCTCACCACGGGGGACGGCTATCCCGTGCTGGGCGAGGGCGGCCCGATCACCCTGCCACCCGCAGACAGTGTGAAGATCAGCAAGGACGGCTCGATCTGGATCGTGCCCCAGGGCGGCCAGATCGACCAGCCCCAGCAGGTCGACACGATCAAGCTGGTCAATGCCAAGGGATCGACCATCGCCAAGGGCACGGACAATCTCTTCCGCGAGGCGAATGGCGGCGCGCAGCCGCAGGACCCGATCGCCAGCGTCACCAGCGGCGCGCTGGAGGGTTCGAACGTCAACGCGACCACCGCGCTCGTGCAGATGATCGAGGCGAGCCGCGCCTGGGAAACCCAGATCAAGATGATCGATACCGCCAAGGACATCGACAATGGCGGCGCCAGCCTGATGCGCCTCGACGCCTAAGCCTAAGAAAGTAGGACCAGATTATGTCGACCAGTGCTCTTCATGTCGCGCGGACCGGGCTTGATGCCCAGGACGTCAAGATGCGCGTCATCGCCAACAATCTGGCGAACGTGAACACGACCGGCTTCAAGCGCGACCGCGCCAATTTCGAGACGCTGGCCTATCAGAATGTGATCGCGGCCGGCGCGCAGGCCGACAGCCAGAACAAGCTCGCCATCGGCCTCAATCTGGGCACCGGCGTGATGCTGACCGGCACCGAGCGGATCGACACGCAGGGCACGCTCAACATGACCCAGAACACCCTCGATCTCGCGATCGAGGGGGCGGGCTTCTTCCAGGTGCAGCGGCCCGACGGCTCGATCGCCTATACGCGCGCCGGCAACTTCAAGACCAATGCCGAGGGCACCATGGTGACCCCGGACGGCCTGCCGCTGATCCCGCAGATCCAGGTGCCCGAGGGCGCCTCGGCGCTGACCATCGGCAATGACGGCACCGTCTCGGCCACGCTGCCCGGCCAGAGCGAACCGACCCAGCTCGGCCAGATCGAGACCGCGCGCTTCATCAATGCGGCCGGGCTGCAGGCGATGGGCAGCAATCTGCTCGTCGAGACGGCCGCTTCGGGCGCGCCGCAGGTCGGCACGGCGGGCCTGGAAGGGCGCGGCACGATCCGTCAGGGCGCGCTGGAGCAGTCCAACGTGAACACCGTCGAGGAGCTGGTCGACATGATCGAGACCCAGCGCGCCTACGAGATCGCCTCCAAGATGATCAAGGCGACCGACGAGATGCTCCAGTACGTGAACCAACAGATCTAAGCCATGAAGACGCTCGTCGCTCTCACCGCGCTCACCGCCATGGCCGCCTCTCCGGCGCAGGCCGGCCTCTTCGGCAAGAAGAAGGACCCGCTGGCGAACCCCGCCTATCAGGTCACTTATGCCGAGCCGGAAGCGCCCCGTCCCGCGCAGCCCAACGGCGCGATCTTTCAGGCCAGCGCCGGCTATTCCTCGCTGACCAACGGCGCGCGCGCCGCGCAGGTGGGCGACATCATCACCATCCTGCTTGTGGAGCGCACGCAGGCGAGCAAAAGCACCAGCGCGAACATGGACCGCTCGGGCAATATCGGCCTCACCCCGCCGAGCACCGGGCCGTTCAGCAAGCTGTTCAGCGCCAGCGACGTCGGCGCGAGCGGCAATCAGGGCTTCAAGGGCAAGGGCGATGCTTCCCAGTCCAACGCGCTTTCCGGCGAGATCACCGTCACGATCGCCAAGGTCTATGGCAACGGCACCATGCTGGTGCGCGGCCAGAAGGCACTGACGCTCAACCGCGGCGACGAGTTCGTGCAGGTCTCCGGCCTCGTGCGCCAAGCCGATATCGGCCCGGACAACCGCGTGCTCTCCACGCGCGTGGGCGATGCACGCATCACCTACACCGGCAAGGGCGAGATCGCCCGCGCCAGCCGACAGGGCTGGTTGCAGCGCTTCTTCTCCGCGATCAGCCCCTTCTGACGGAGCGACCATCCTCATGATTTCGTCCCTTTCCGCTCCGATCGCCCGCACGCTGGGCTGGCTGGCCGCGCTGGCGCTCGTCGCCGGGCTGCAGATCGCCGCGCCCGCCGCCCATGCCGAGCGCATCAAGGATCTGGGCTCCTTCGAAGGGCTGCGCTCCAACCAGCTGATCGGCTACGGCGTCGTCGTTGGTCTTGCCGGCACGGGCGACGACAGCCTGGATTATGCGACGCAGGGCGTGAAGGGCGTGATCTCGCGCTTCGGCCTCACGCTGCCGCCGGGCGTCAATCCCGCGCTCAAGAATGCCGCCGCCGTGCTCGTGACGGCGGAGCTTCCGGCCTTCGCCAAGCCCGGCCAGCGGCTCGACGTTACCGTCTCGGCGCTGGGCAAGGCCAAGTCGCTGCGCGGCGGCACGCTGGTGCTGACTCCGCTGCGCGGCGCGGACAACGAGATTTACGCGATGGCGCAGGGCAACCTCGCCGTGGGCGGTCTTGGCGTCTCGGGCGCGGACGGCTCGCAGCTTTCGGTCAACGTCCCCTCGGCGGGCCGCATCCCGAGCGGCGCATCGGTCGAGCGCGCGGTTGCCACCGGGTTCGAGAGCAGTCCGGCGCTCACCTTCAACCTCGCCGATGCGGACCTCACCACGGCGCTGCGCGTTGCCGATGCCATCAACCTCGCCTTCAACGATCAGCGCGCCAAGGCGCAGGATGGCGTCTCGATCACCATCGCCGCGCCTCCCGGCGCCGAGAGCCGCATCATGATGATGGGCCTCATCGAGAATATCCAGGTGAAGCCCGCCGATCCGCCGGCCAAGGTGATCGTCAATGCGCGCACCGGCACTGTCGTCATCAACGGCGGCGTGCGGATCAGTCCGGCGGCCGTCAGCCACGGCAAACTGACCGTCACGGTGAAGGAAGCCCCCCGCATCGTGCAGCCCGCGCCCTTCTCGCGCGGGGAGACGGCGGTGGAACCCTCCAGCGCCATCACGGCGCAGGAGGAAAAGAATCCGATGTTCCTGTTTAAAGGTGGAGCCTCGCTGGCCGATATTGTGAAGGCGGTGAATGCCGTGGGCGCGTCGCCGTCCGATCTGGTCGAGATACTCGAAGCGCTCAAGCAGGCCGGGGCGATGAAAGCGGAGCTGGAAGTGATATGACGCAGATAACCGGCCCGGCTTCCGCAACCGCCGCGCTTGCCGCTGCCTCCACGGGTGGCGCGAACGCCCGGCCTGCTGGCCAGACGGACCAGCGCGCCGCGCTCGCCGAGGCGGCCAAGGCGTTCGAGGCGATCTTCACGCGCCAGCTGCTCGGTAGCATGCGCAAGGCGAGCCTTGGCGAGGACATTGCCGGCAGCAGCGCGGTCGACCAGTTCCGCGAGCTTTCCGACGCGCGCAT
>JAFKLU010000350.1 GCA_017304105.1 Sphingomonadales bacterium | reverse complement strand
AGATCGCCGAACTGCTCGGGCGGCGACATCTCAAGAAGGGGTGAGCCCGGAAGTCCCTGCGCACCATCGTTCTCGGTCCCGCGGGGCCGGGGGCGCATGGTGATGACGCGCTTGTCCGGTTGCTGTTCGGCCAGCCGCTGACGACGGTCTTTGGTCGGGAGCCTCCAACCGAAGATGGCGATCAGCGAGCGCGCCGGGCCGGGATATGCTTCTTCAGGTTGAGCGCGGGCTTTTCCACGAGTCTCCAGGAGAAGAAGGCGTAGGTTCCGGTGATGAGGGCCGTCAGCGCAGAAATGCCCCAGACGTTGATGCTGCCACCAAGATTGACGATCGCGATCGATTGGACCGGCCAGGCAGTGAGATAGATGCCGTAGGAGAGGTCCCCGATCGGCTCCAGCCAGCGGAAGGCGAGCCACCGGCCCTGCCCGATGATAATGGTCATCACGGTCAGCGGCAGCAGGGACAGCACATAATTCCATCCTCCGGGGATGAACGGACTGACGGCCGCAACGAGGAAGCTTGCACCGAGCAAGATGCGGTGATGGCGCTTCAGTAGCCCCTCAGTGTCACCGAGAGCCAGCGCGGAGGGCAAGGAAGAACGGCACCACTTCCAGTGCGCCATCGAGATCGATGTGATAGATGTGGGTTTCCAGCGGCGCGCTGGCACAGGCGGATAACCACATCGCCGCGATAGACAGAAGCAGGACGATCGAAGCGGCCCCGCGTCGGTTGGCGGGAAGGATACGGCAGACGAGCGGAACGAGGAGGTAGAGACCGAACTCGATCGGCAAAGTCCACAGTGATCCGTTCGCGCCACCATTGAAGGGCGGGAATTCGTACCATCCGGGCAGCCAGTCGTCATAATGCAGGGCCGCATTCTGAAGGATGAACAGGGCGACGTGGCGATCGCGAAAATAATCGAGAAGGGGCAGAGTGGTGACGAAGGGCCCCACGGCCAGCGCCAGTACGGCAAGCGATGCGATGAGGCCGGGAAAGATGCGCAGCGAGCGCTTGGCCAGATAGGCGCCAGTTCGCGTGTCCTGCAAATAGCTGTGCGTCACCAGAAAGCCGGAAATCGCGAAGAAGATGTCGAGGCCCAGCGTATGGATGGCGATGCCGAAGATGCGGGGCGCCGGAATGGCCATCAAATGGAAGCTGTGCCCAGTCAATACCAGCAGTGCGCCGATGAGACGGAGCGTGTCGAAACTGTTGGATTGGTGGGACGGGGCGGGCGCTGCTGTTCTGGCGGCAATTTTCTCAGCTCTCATCGGGTCCCCCTTCGGAACGGCGGCACGATGCATCCAACGCCGCTGCTGGTCTGGATTAGCATCATTCTCTCAAAATTCTGTACAGGGCGCGGGCCTGTGCCGCGCCGACGGTGTCGCTTCGAGAGAGGCGGCGTCGCTCCGCCAGTCCGGCAAGCGCGGGGTATCGCATTGGCCTGGACGACGCGGGCTCGGTGGCAGGGGATCAGTCCCTACTCAGCGATCACCGGCGCGGGCCCCCCACCTGGCGGGCGGGGCTTGGGCTTGCGCAGCAGGAAGGCCGCGGGAATGGCGAGACCGCAGGCGATCGTCATCAGGTAGAAGTCGTCCAGATAGGCGATCATCGCGGCCTGCTGGTTGACGATGCCGTCCGCCATGGCAAGCGCGGCGTCGCCATAGTCACCGAAGCGGGCAAGCTGGCCGGGATCGAGCGGCATGTTGCTGGGGCTGAGGTGCTGGGCCAGGTCCGCATGGCTGATCTGCGTGTTGCGGGCGAGCAGGGCGACCACGATGGCGATGCCGATCGAGGAGCCGATGTTGCGCGTGAGGTTCAGCACGGCGGCGCCCTCGGTGCGCGAGGTGGGCGGCAGGGTGCCGAAGGCGAGCATTTGCAGCGGCACGAAGACGAGGCCGATGCCGAGGCCCTGCAACACGCCGCTGATGATGAAGGGCTGCCAGCTTTGCTCCAGCGACCAGGCGGTCATCATCCAGAGCGACCAGGTGGACAGCGCGAAGCCGCCGGCGACCATGTAGCGGGGGTCCACCTTGCCCACGATCTTGCCGGAGATGAACATGGTGGTGAGGATGCCGACACCGCGTGCGGCGAGGATCTCGCCCGTTTCAACCACGGGATAGCCGAACAGCCCTTCCAGCAGTGAGGGCAGCAGCGCCATCGCCGCGAACATGACCATGCCGATGATGAACATGAACACGGCTGCGCTCAGGAAATTCCGGTCGGCAAACAACTCGGGCGCGAACAGCGGCTTGCGAGCGGTTGCTGTGTGCACCATGAACACCCACAGGCCGCACAGTGCGATGGCGCCCTCGATCCAGATTTCCAGCGACGAGAACCAGTCGGCATGCTGACCGCGATCCAGCATGAGCTGCAAGGCCGAGAGGCCGATGGCGAGCATGGCGAAGCCGAACAGGTCGAACTCGCGCTTCTTCTTCTCCTTCTCGGGCAGCAGCGCCAGCAGGCCAAGCAGGCAGGCGATGCCGACCGGCACGTTCACGAAGAAGCACCAGCGCCAGTCGAACCATTCCGTGAGATAGCCGCCCGCAATGGGCCCCATGATCGGGCCGATCATGACGCCCATGCCATAGACGGACATGGCCTTGGCCTGCTCGTTCGGCTTGTTGATGTCGAGCATCAGGGTCTGGGCGAGGGGGCCGAGAAACGCGCCGCCAATGCCCTGAAGCGTGCGGAACGCCACCATCTCGGCGATGTTCTGCGCGACGCCGCACAGGATGGAGGCGATGGTGAAGGTACCGACCGAAAGCACGAACAGCCGCTTGGCGCCGATCCGGTCGGCCAGCCAGCCGGTGATCGGGATGGCGACGGCGGAGGCGAGAATATAGCTGGTCAGCACCCAGCTGATCGTCTCCTGCGTGGCGCCGAGCGATGCGGACATGTGGGGCAGGGCGACGTTGACGATGGTCGTGTCGAGCACCTGCATCACCATCGCGGCCATGATCGCGATGGTCGCCAGCCCCTTGTGCCGGACGGGAAGATGAGCCTGATCCGCAGCCATGGCAGGCGCCGTCAATGCGCGGCGCTGCCGTCGCGGTTGCGAATGTCGACCGTCACCCTGGCCGAGAGGCCGGCGATCATGGTGCGCGCAGGCTTGCCGTCAATCGCGATGCGGACGGGCACGCGCTGCGTGACCTTCACCCAGTTGCCATTGGCGTTCTGCGCCGGGAGCACCGAGAATTCCGATCCCGTGCCCGCCCCGATGCCATCGACATGGCCATGGATGGCAAGGCCCGGATAGGCGTCCAGCTTGATCTCCGCCGGCTGGGCGACGCGCATATGATCGAGATCCGTTTCCTTGAAGTTCGCGGTGACCCAAACGCGGTCGCTGGCGACGATGCTGACCATCGGCAGCCCCTGGATCGCCATCTGGCCGACCTGGAGGCGATCGGCCTGGCTGATCCGTCCTGCGACGGGCGCGCGAACCACGGTGCGCTCCAGATTGAGCGCGGCCTGATCGCGCTGCGCCTGTGCGGCGGCGACGGCGGGATTGACGCCGGGCACCTGCGCGCCGCTCGCGGCGGCGGCGCGGGCCTTGGCGGCGTCGGCCTCGGCGGTGCGCAGCGCGGTGCGGGCATTGTCCAGCGCCTGCTCGCTCTGCTGGAGCCGGGCGCGGGTGGTGAAGCCATCCTTCATCAGCGCCTGCTGGCGCTTGAGATCCTCCTGCGCGTAGAAGACATTCTCGCGCGCGCCGGTAATGTCCACCGCGCTGGCGGTCACGTCCGTGCGCAGCTTGCCCACTTCCACCTGCGCATTGGCGATGGCGGCATTGGCTTGCTCCAGCGCGACCTTGTAGGGCGCCTGGTCGATCACGTAGAGAATGTCGCCCGCCTTCACCATCTGGTTCTCGCGCACCTTCACCTCGACGATGCGCCCGCCGACATCCGCGCTCACCGAGACGATGTCCTGCTTCACATAAGCATTGTCGGTCGAGACAGAGCGGCCGCTGGTCGCCCAGAAATAGCCGCCGGCGGCGACCACGAGCAGCGGGACCGAGAGCATCAGGGCGATGCGTCTGGCGCGGCCGGGCTGGCGCTGGGTCGCGGGCATCGCGGGCGCGGACTGCCTGAGGGCGGGATCGGCTTCAGCCATGGCGGATTGCTCCTTGGGTCGGGCCATCATCATTACCCTGCGTAATGTTGCCGAGATTATCGCGGATCCGCCCGAGCAGCGCGATGGCGGCATCCCGTGCGGCAGGCTCGATGCCCTGCAACGAGTCCGCGAGCACGCTCTCGCCGATGGTCTGCAACTCGTTGATGATCGGCTCGGCCTCGTCGGTCAGGAAGAGCTGCCAGGCGCGGCGGTCCTGCGGATCGCGGCGGCGCTCGACGAGGCTCGCCTGCTCCAGCCGGTCGACCATGCGGCAGGTCGTGATCGGCTCCACGTCAAGCCGCTCCGCGAGCGCGCCCTGATTGATGCCGGGAAACCGCATGATCGCGACGAGCGCGCGCATCTGCGGTCCGGTGATCCGGAAGCTACGGGTGCGCTCATCGAAGCGGCGCCGGTAGAGTCGGGCGACGTCGCTGATGAGGAAGGCGATATGGTTGGTAT
Organism: Sphingomonadales bacterium; assembly: GCA_017304105.1. Taxonomy (GTDB): domain Bacteria; phylum Pseudomonadota; class Alphaproteobacteria; order Sphingomonadales; family Sphingomonadaceae; genus Sphingobium. Next base: position 14,754 of record JAFKLU010000350.1, on the reverse strand, counting down.
CCATGCGCGGCGATATAATAAGCATGCTTATTAACGGCAAGATCAAAATAGATGGGCCTATTAGCTGGCGAGACGCGAGGAAGGGAGTTGCTTCGGCTCGGCTTTCATCTCAACAGAGTCCCATGACCGATACCCCAAGCATCGATTTCCTGCCCGGCCACGGCGGCGCGCAGATTGCGGTTCACAGGCTCGGCGCCGGGCGGCCAGTCGTCATGCTGCACGGCCTTGCCTCCAGCGCGCAGATGAACTGGATTCGCTATGGCGCGGCCCGCCGCATCGCCGACGCGGGCTTCGAGGCGATCATGATCGACCAGCGCGTCCACGGGCAGAGCGCTGTGCCGCAGGGCGAGGACGATTATCCGCCCGACGTGATGGCGCTGGACATGGAAGCGGTGATCCCGGCGCTGGGACTCGGCGCGTTTGACCTGATCGGCTATTCCATGGGCTCGCGCCTGTCGGTGAAGCTGATCGAGCGCGGCCTGGCGCCAGAGCGATTGATTCTGGGCGGCATGGGGCTGGAAGGCCTCACCAACTGGGCACCGCGCCGCGACCATTTCCTGCGGCTGCTCGATCGCTTCGACAGCGCCGAGCGCGGCGATCCGGACTTTCTCGCGATCAGCTTCATGCGCAGCATGAAGGTCGATCCGGTGGCATTGCGGCGGCTGCTGCTCTCCATGACGGACATTGCCCGCGAGAGCGTGGCGCTGGTGAAAATGCCGACGCTGGTGCTCTGCGGTGACAGGGATGACGACAACGGCTCGGCCGATGCGCTTGCCGTAGCGTTGCCCGATGGCCAGCGCGGGACCATTCCCGGCAATCATATGAGCTGCATCACCTTTCCCAGTTTCGGCGAGGCCATGGCGGATTATCTCGCGGCTTGACGCGAGGCGCCCGGAAGGCGCAGCTAACGGGTAATCGACAGTTTCAGGGATGTTGCTCATGAACAAGCTGGTTTCGCGCCTCGCGCTCGCGGCGGCGCTTTCCGTCGCCGTTTCGACGTCGCCCGCCTTCGCCCAGACCGCCGCACAGGCCGATGCCTTCGTGGCCGCCGCCGAGAAGGAAGCGGCCGAGATGTCGCTTGCCGAGAACCGGATAAGCTGGGTCAACAACACCTTCATCACCGACGATACGGACCTGCTCGCGGCGGACATCAGCGGCAAGCGCACCGAGATGCAGGTCCGTTTCGCGATCGAGGCGGCCAAGTACGAGAAGGTGCCGGGCCTCTCCTACGACACGAAGCGCAAGCTCGACATGCTGCGCCAGGCCATCGTGCTGCCCGCGCCGACCACCGCGGGCGCGGCGGCCGAACTCTCCGGCCTCGCGACGCGGCTCCAGTCAACCTATGGCAAGGGCCGGGGCACGCTCGATGGCAAGCCGATCAATGGCAGCGACATCGAGGCCGAGATGGGCAATCTCGAGCGGACGCCCGCCCAGTTCGCCGAGATGTGGACAAGCTGGCACGATCAGGTCGGCAAGCCCATGAAGGCGGATTATGCCCGCCTGGTCGAGATCGCCAATCAGGGCGCGCGGGAGCTGGGCTATGCGGACACCGGCGCCATGTGGCGCGCCGGCTACGACATGACGCCGGACGAGTTCGCCGCGCTGACCGAGAAGCTGTGGGCCGAGGTGAAGCCGCTCTACGACAGCGTGCATTGCTACACGCGCACCAAGCTCAACGAGAAATATGGCGATGCCGTCCAGCCCAAGACCGGCCCGATCCGCGCGGACCTGCTCGGCAATATGTGGGCGCAGGAATGGGGCAATATCTATCCGCTCGTGGCGCCGGCGGGCGCGGGTGACCTGGGCTATGACATTGGCGACCTGCTCAAGGCCAAGGGGTATGTGCAAACCTCGCCCACCGAGACGGACCCGGCCAAGCGCGGCATCTGGGAGAAGCAGATGTTCAAGATCGGCGAGGGCTTCTACTCCTCGCTGGGCTTCGCGCCGCTCCCGGAGACCTTCTGGCAGCGCACGCAGTTCATCAAGCCGCTCGATCGCGAGGTGGTCTGCCACGCGTCAGCATGGGACATCGACGACAAGGACGATATCCGCGTCAAGATGTGCACCAAGGTGAACAGCGACGACTTTATCACCATCCACCACGAGCTTGGCCATAATTACTATCAGCGCGCCTACAAGGACCAGAGCCAGCGCTACCAGAATGGCGCGAATGACGGCTTCCACGAGGCGATTGGCGACTTCATCGCGCTCTCGATCACGCCGCAATATCTGGTCCAGATCGGCCTGCTGGACCCGGCGAAGGTGCCGAGCGCGGACAAGGACATCGGCCTGCTGCTGCGCCAGGCGATGGACAAGGTGGCCTTCCTGCCCTTTGGCCTGCTGATCGACCGCTGGCGCTGGGGCGTGTTCGACGGCTCGATCAAGCCCGCCGACTACAACAAGGCGTGGACGGACATGCGCCGCCAGTATCAGGGCATCGTGCCGCCCTCCGAACGGCCTGCCGACGCTTTTGATCCGGGCGCGAAGTTCCACATTCCCGGCAACACGCCTTACACGCGCTACTTCCTCGCGCGGCTGCTCCAGTTCCAGTTCTACGAGGCGGCCTGCAAGATCGCCGGCTGGAAAGGGCCGCTGCATCGCTGCTCCTTCTATGGGAACAAGGAAGTGGGCGCGAAGCTGGATGCGATGCTGAAGATGGGCCAGTCGAAGCCATGGCCCGAGGCGCTGCAGGCCTTCACCGGATCGCGCGAGATGAGCGGCAAGGCAATGCTGGCCTATTTCGCGCCCTTGAAGAAGTGGCTCGACCAGCAGAACAAGGGCAAGAGCTGCGGGTGGTGACGGGGGCTTTCGCTCCGTAACAGCCCTTGAAAGGGAGACGTGTGATGATGACGACGACGACCCCCGGCACCGCCATCGTCACCGGCGCCTCGACCGGCATCGGCGCGATCTATGCCGACCGGCTCGCGAGGCGCGGGCATGATCTCGTCCTCGTCGCCCGCAACGGTGCGCGGCTGGAAGCGCTGGCGGAGCGGCTGCGCGCTGAGACGGGGCGCTCGGTCGAGGTCATGGTCGCCGATCTGACGAAAAGCGAGGATGTGGCGCGCGTCGAGCAGCGCATCAGCGATGATCCTTCGGTCACCATGCTGGTCAACAATGCCGGCATGTTGCTGGAAGGCGAGACGCTCGATCATTCGCCGGGGGAGATCGAGACGATCATAGCGCTCAACATCACCGCGCTTACGCGGCTCAGCGCCGTGGCGGGGCGGACTTTCGCGGCGCGGGGGCAGGGGACGATCGTCAACATCGCCTCCATCCTCGGCCTCGCCTTCGAGATCGGAGCCAGCATCTACAGCGCCTCGAAGGCCTTCATACTGAGCTTCACGCGCGCGCTTCGGCGGGAGCTGGAAGGAAAGGGCGTGCGCGTGCAGGTGGTACTGCCGGGAGCGGTGCGCACGGAGATATGGGAGCGCTCGGGCCGCGACGTGAACAGCTATCCGCCAGAGATCGTGATGGATGCAGGGGATCTGGTCGATGCCGCGCTGGTCGGACTGGACCGCGACGAGGGCGTGACCATCCCTTCGCTGGCCGACGAGGGCCAGTTCGCCGCCTTTGACGGCGCGCGCATGGCGATGATCCCGAACCTTTCGCGCCGAGAGCCCGCGGCGCGTTATCGTCCCGCGGAGAGTGCCTGACCGAACCCCGGCGCCGCAGCCGGGGGCGGGGTTGGTCCAAATTCAGAAGGCCGCACCTCGCCCTGATGCGACCTAAGCCGCCCGTTCGGTGATGGTGAACAACGCGATCGGCCCGGTTTCGCCGACATGCTCGACATGCGGCGGCTCGCGGCGTTCGAGCTGAAGCGCATCCGCGAAGGTCTCGCTCGTCGTGAGCACGCCTGGGAGGGCGGCCTCGGCGATGCGGGCGAGTTCGCCGAGCGTGCGGCCGACCAGAGCCGAGGGATTGTCCAGCTTGTGCGCCACGCCATAGTGGGCGGCAAGACGCAGCGGCAGCGCGCCCTCCGGAAGCGTCAGCAGCGCCCGCGCATAGGCCCAGGCGGTCCGGGGATCGGGGAAAGCCGCGATCCGCGCATTGCCGGCAGGGAGCACCAGATCCGGCACTATCGGAAGCTGCGCTGCCAAGGCCCGCATCGGTACGAGCAACTCGTCGACCGCCCGCGCGAACTGCCGGTCATCGAGATTTTCCAGCCCGTCGAACGAGATGTGAAGCAACGCCGCGAGCCGCAGGTCGGTGCGTCCCTCCGGCTCCGTCTTCGCGCCCGAGGCGATGACGGATGCGGTGCGCGGCCAGCGGATGAGATGCTGCCGGCCGCCGCTCTGCCGCCAGGCGCGGGCGCAGCGCGCGGTCTCCAGTCCCGATCCGAACTCGCCGGGGCCGGTGTCGATCACGGCAAGCTGAACTGCTTCGCTGGCGAGCCTGCGGGCATGGAGCAGCGCCGAGCCCATTGCGACATCAGACGCGAGTTGCATACCAAGCGGCTGATAGCCCTCGGCCAGCTGCGTCTCGCACCGCACGGTGCTGGCGGCGGCGAGGCAGCGATAGAAGCGCGCGCGCCATGCCCTGTCATAAGGCGCGATGGACTGCGCGATGAAATCCTCGACGCTGTTGGGCAGGATCAGGTGCAGCTCGGCGCCGCGCTCCAGGAGGCATTCGGCGATGACGAGATCGGCGCCGGCGGCAAGCGCGCCGAAGCCGAAACCGATCTGCTCTTCCTCCAGGATCCTGCGCACCTGTTCGGTGAGCGGCTCGCTGCCTTCCACGGCAACGCCGAGATGGCCCGAGAAATAGACCGAGCGGGGTGGGCGGTGCCGGTCGAGCCACGCCGTGGGGCCGCCCTGCTTTTCGAGGATCAACTCCAGTTGCCGGATGGTGCTGGCATGATCCTCCCAGCCCTGCGGATCGCGCACGATGGCCTCCCCAAGGGCGGCGTTGGCGCCGGCATAATCCTCCAGAAGCGTCAGGGCTTCGGCGCGGGTGGCGGCGAGGAAATAGGGCGTCTCGGCAATGTCGGCATTGCTCTCCAGCCAGATGAGCAGATCCTGCGCCATCGCGCGGCCTGTTGCCCGATCTCCGGCCAGCCAGCTCAATGTGGCGACATTGATGCGGGTATAGGGCTGGGGGGAGAGGCGGTCCGCCGCCGCATAGCTCGACGCGGCGGCCGCGAAGGCCTCGCGCTGCCGCTCCGGCTCCTGTAGAATGGCCCTGCTCTTGAGCAGTCGCCCCTTGACGGCGAGCGCAGCCGGATCGTCGAACCGATCCTCATAGCCGCCAGCCTCGAACATGGCCTGCGCGTGCTTGAGGCCGCCGGCGCGCACGGCCGTGATGATGGCTGCTAATGTCGGTCGATACAAGATCAGGAACTCGCTTGGGAAATGGAACCGCGACATGCGCCGAATCGCGCCTGACGCTCGAAAGTCCCTATGTGGGATGAAAAGGCGGCATGTCCGATCTGGTTCCCATCCTGCGCAATGATAGCTGGTTTATCGATCGATCCCTAGTCATGCGCGTGATCGCCATCACGTTTTTGGACCTGCCAGCGGCTCGGTTGATCGAGATTTCATCTCCCCGCCTTTGATTTTGCGTCATTTTGTCTATACGCCGACGTCGTGGGAAAGGATTGCCGAAGGGTAGGGCGGTCCTGAAAATGATGCGAGGTGCGCGATGCCGAATCGTCTGTCGACCTTCCTTGAACTCGGTCCGCTGCACGGCCCATTGGCGGCGATCAGCAGCCTGAGCCGGGACAGCAGCATCGAGAAAGGCATGCTCCGGTGGCTCGGCCGACCCTATGTGCGTTCCCGCTATGGCGTCTCGATGCGGAGCAACTGGGCGGATGCAACCTTCAACCTCTGCTATTTCGGTCACTATGGCCGCACGCTCTCGGATCTGCTGGGGAAACGGAGCCAGCCCTTCGTCTTCCTCGATATCGGCGCCAATCAGGGGCTGTATTCGCTGATCGCGGGCAAGAACCCCAATTGCCGACAGGCAATCGCCTTCGAGCCGGTGCCGGCAACCTTCGCGCTGCTGGAAGCCAATATTGCGGCGAACGGGCTGGACAATGTGAAGCCGGTCAATCAGGCGATCGCCGCCGAAAGCGGCACGACGATCATTCGCATGCCGCCTGAGCATAGCGGCGGCGCGAGTATGGCTGCCGACAACGGCGTCGCCGGCCTGGAGATCGCCATCGAGACCATCCGTCAGGAGGAGATGGACGCGCTCATCGCGGATGGGCCTGAGCCGATCCTGGTCAAGATCGACGTGGAAGGCTTCGAGCCTGTCGTCGTGGCGGAACTGGTCAAATCGCGCCACATCGATCGTATCGCCGCCGTCTTCTATGAGATGGACGAGAACTGGGCCGATCCCATGGCGCTAGAGCGGATGCTGCGCGATGTCGGCTTCACTTCGTTCCGGAAGATCCAGACGGCGGCGGAAGCGACGCATTACGACGTGCTGGCAACGCGATAAGGCACAGGCGCGCCCGGTCTGCGCGCTCCCTCAGTCCCTGGCCAGCCAGACGAGGCCGATCAGGCTGAGGGCGCCCGCCGCCGTGAGGTAAAGGCCGACCGCGCCGATGCCATAGGTCGTCACCAGATATTGGGCGGCGATGGGGGCCGCGGCGCCGCCCAATATGCCGCCGACGTTGAACGCGAAGGACGAGCCGGAATAGCGCACGCGCGGCGGGAAAAGGCTGGTCAGCCACTCGCCGAGCGGCCCGTAGGTGAAGCCCATGATGAACAGGGCGACGGCGAGGATCGCGAACAGCTTGGCCGGCGCCGCCGCATCGAAGCCACTGCCGAAGACGAAGCCGAGCACGACCGTTGCCGCGCAGCCGGCGATCAGCACGCGGCGGGCGCTCAGATGATCCGACCACCAGCCGGCGAGGATGATGCCGAACGCCATCATGAAGATCGCGCCGAGCTGGATGGCGAGCGCCTGCGTGCGCGGCAGGCCAAGGCTGCCTGCCATATAGCTGAGAGCAAAGGCGGTGCAGATGTAGAACAGGCCGAAGCAGGCGACGGCGCCGAGCGTGCCGGCGAGCGTGGCGCGCACATGCCGGGTGAGCAACTCGGCGAGCGGCACGGCGGCGGGCGGCTCCGCCTCCAGTGCGGCGCGGAATTCCTGCGTCTCGCCGAGCTTGAGGCGCACCCACAGGCCGACGATCACCAGCAGCGCGCTCGCCACGAACGGCAGGCGCCAGCCCCAGGCGACGAATTCCTCATCGCTGAGCCACAGGCCGAGCGTGAGGAACAGGCCGTTGGCGGCGATATAGCCCAGCGGAGCGCCCAGTTGCGGCATCATGCCGAACCGCGCGCGCCAGCCTGATGGCGCATTCTCCACCGCGAGCAGTGCCGCGCCGCCCCATTCGCCGCCGAGGCCGAAGCCCTGACCGAAGCGCAGCGTGCAGAGCAGCAGCGGCGCCACCCAGCCGACCATCGCATAAGTGGGCAGGAAGGCGATGAGGAAGGTGGAGCCGCCCATGAGCATGAGCGAGGCGACCAATGTCGACTTGCGGCCGACCCGATCGCCATAATGCCCGAACACCGCCGCGCCGAGCGGCCGCGCGATGAAGGCGAGAGCAATGGTCGCGAAGGACAACATGAGCTGCGCCGACTTGGACTCGGCGGGGAAGAAAAGCGGACCGAACAGCAGGCTCGCCGCCGTCGCGTAGATATAGAAATCGTAGAATTCGATCGTCGTGCCGGCCAGGCTGGCGACGAGCACGCGGCGGTGCCGGATCATCGTCGCGATGCCGCCCGGCGCGGCGCCGTCCTGGTTTGTCGTCGTGCTCATCCGCTCCCCCGAACCTAATGCCGCCCCCTTTGCACGTCTGGGGAGCGGCGGGAAGTCTCTGTTTGTGAAATGGACGGCGCAAGGGCCGGTGGAAAACGCTGCGGCGCCTGGGCAGCGTGGACAAATTCGAACGGCGGCTATTCGCCGCGCTGATCTGGAAGCAGTCTGTCCGGACACGACGCCATTGCGGACATTGGAGTAGGCGGGCATTATACGACTGATGATATCTCGAACACAGCTCATGGCGGCCCTGTCCGGTGCGGTGTTTTTAGCCGCCTGCGTATATGTTGGTTATGCAAATGAGTTGCTGAAAGATGCCATCTCCTCTTGGCATCGCGTCGCGCTCTGTAGTGGTTTTTTGCTAGGCGCGGCAGCAGCCTCACGGTGGATCATGGCTCTCGATCTTCAGCGAAATATGAAGAGGATTAAGCAGGCGAGAACTTCCCGTGGAAAGGCCCGCTGACCACCCCATTCCTGCCACACAGCCGCACAAACGCCGCTCCTTAAAGCGGACATCGGCACGCCATGAATTTGTCCATGTGCCTTAGGTCAGATCATTGATCGAGATCTTCGCGCCCTCCAGCGCCGCCTTGTTCGCCGCGCGCCGCAGCCGTTCGACTTCCAGCCGCTCGGGCGGTGCCTGCTCGTCCGGCAGGGCGGCGAGGCTGGTCTCGTAAATGTCCTTGAAATCCTCGGCGAACTCCGGATGCGTGAAGATCAGTCCCTTGTTCTCGCTCATGCCGTGCAGGATTTTCTGGCCGGCCTCCAGCGGGTCCATCCCGCTTGCGAAAATCGCAGCGAAATTGCGCAGTTCTGTTTCGTCGACCGGCGCGAAGCCGCTGCCCGCGAAGCCATCGGGGCGCTTGAGGGCGCTCAGGCCCGCGTCCGTCGCCACCAGCGCGGGGCAGACGAGCGATACGCCGATCCCGTAAGGCACGAGATTGTAGCGCAGCGATTCCGTGAGGCCGCGCACCGCGAACTTGCTTGCCGTGTAGATGCCCGCCTGCGGTCCGGAGAGATAGGCCGCCATGCTCGCCACATTGACGACATGCCCGCCTTCGCCGGTCGCTTTGATCTTCGGCAGGAAGGAGACGAGCCCGTTTACCACCCCGCCGAAATTCACGCCCATGATCCAGTCATAGTCGGCGTAGCTCGCTTCGTCGGTGGGGCCGAACACCGAGACGCCGGCATTGTTGACCAGCACGTGGCATTTGCCGAACGTCTCGATGATTTTGTCTGCCGCTGCGGCGAATCCTTCGCGGTCCGTGACGTCGAGCTTGATCCAGAGTGGCAGCTCGCGTCCGCGTTCCTCGAACCAGGCGTCGCAGCGCTCGCGCTGAGCTTCATTGCGGTAGGAAAGGGCGAGGCGCATGCCCGCGTCGCTGAAGGCGCGGGCGATGCCGAAGCCGATACCGGTCCCCGCGCCGGTGATGAAGGCGACCTTACCGGCCCAGTCGGCTTTAGCCATGATGACTTTTTCCTCTCGATTCAGCTGTTCCGCTTTGTTAGCCACTCATACAACCAAGGAGAGAGGAGTCGAATATGTCCGACGTGGAATCGCGGCTGGCCGAGCTGGAAAAGAAGGTCCAGGAACTCGAAGATATCAACGCGATCCGGCGGCTCCAATGGGCCTATGGCTATTATATCGACTATAACCGCCCGGAGGAGGTCGCCGGCCTGTTCGCCAAGGATGGCGTGGTCGTGTTCCTTTCGGGCGAATATGTCGGATATGAGGGCGTCATGCGCCTTTACGGCACCTGGTTCCAGAACCTGTTCACCGGTGGCCGGCGCGGCCCGGTGCATGGCCTGCTGCTCGACCATTTCCAGCTTCAGGACGTCATCACCATTGCCCCGGATGGGCAGACCGCCAAGGGGCGCTTCCGCGGCCTTCTGGCGGGTGGCTGGCATGACGCGGTGCTCAACGAGAAGCCGGCCGATGTGCCCCAGCAGTTCTGGGAATCCGGCATTTACGAGAATGATTATGTCAAGGAAGATGGCGTCTGGAAGATCAAGCGCCTCGACTATATGATGCAGTGGCAGGGCGATTATGAGACTGGCTGGGCGCACACCATCGCCCATCTCCAGCCTGCCGTGGTCTGCTATCCCGAAAATCCCGACGGTCCCGACCGCCTCCTGCCGGAGAAGGAGGTCCGCCAGACCTGGCCGCACCGCTACGAGGTGCCGATGAGCTTCGCCCATCCCGTGCTCGGCAGGGCGTTCATGTTGGAGAACTTTACCCCGATGATGACGAAGAAGGGGCGGTTGGGCCCGGTCGGGTAAGTCAAAACCAGAAAAATGCCGTCCCCCAAGTCTGTCGAGGGCTCTGCTTTGGACAGGCTCAGGGGGCTAGTTTGCAGGATGGCAGGGAGACGGGATCGTGAAGGCATTCCAGATCGCATTGGCGGCGCTGACCTTGTCGGCCGCACCGGCCGGGGCCGCAGAAACCAAATGCGGCATGACCGCCGTCGAAATCGTCAGCAAGTTCAGCCAGCTCTTCTTCGTCGAGAAGAAGTGGCACGAGGCGTTCATGACCTATGTCGCCGAGGACTATACGCAGCACAACCCGATGGCGCAGGACGGCCGCGCCGAGGCGCTGAAGCATCTGGGCCCGATCTTTGACGCCAATCCCGGCCTGAAGGTCGACATCAAGCGCATCTTCGGCGACGACAGCCATGTGGCGGTCCATTATCACTCGGTGATGCAGCCGGGGACGAAGGGCTTCGCGGCGGTCGACATGTTCCGCGTCAAGGATTGCAAGATCGTCGAGCATTGGGATGTGATCCAGCCGATGCCGGAGAAATCCGCCAATCCGCACCCGATGTTTTGAGCGGCCTGCTCTCAAAGCCGAACGGGGCGTGAGGGAAGAATAAGGAGAGAGACATGGGCGAACTGCTTCCTGACGGCAGCGAGAAGGGCCTGCGCGGCTACACGCAGGAGCGGGGCGTCCGCCGCCGCATCGGCCTGGCGCCGCCCGAGGGGAAGATCGACTTCAAGGCACCTTACAAGCGCATCGCTACCGAGGAGGCATGGACCTTCCCGGAGCTGGTCAAGGCGCAGATGGACTATCTCCAGAGCCCGGACGCGCCGGACGATCCCGCGCTGCAAATGGCCGCGATCTTCGCGAACCAGCCCGAATTGCAGGTGATGTTGCAGGATCTGGGCGAGCTGCGCCTCGCCCATATGGACGAATATGGCATTGCCCGGCAGCTCCTGCTGTTGACCGCGCCCGGCGTCCAGGTGCTGCGTCCGGGGGACGGCACGGCCTTTGCCCGCGAGGCGAACGATCGCGTCGCTGAAGCATGCCGCAATCATCCGGATCGCTTCTCCGCCTGCGCCGCCTTCGATCCGCGCGACGTCAAGGGTTCGGTCAAGGAGATCGAGCGCGCCATGCAGGAGCTGAAGCTCAATGGCGCCGTGCTCAATTCCCACTTTCAGGGCCATTATCTCGACGAGCCCGAATATGAGCCGATCATTGAGGCGCTCGCGGCCAATGACGCGGCGCTCTACATTCACCCCACGGCGCCGGCCGCCGGCAAGATCTACTCGGATCGCGGCTTCTTCGGCGCGCTCGGCGGCTTCCCGCACGATGTCTGGCTGCACACGATGGGCCTCATCTTCTCCGGCGCGTTCGACAAATATCCGAACTTCCGCCTCGTCATCGGCCATCTCGGCGAATGCCTGCCGCTGCATCTCTACCGTTTCGACTGGATGCAGAACAATGCGGACGGGGTGCCGGGCCTGCGCGGAGGCCAGCCGGCCGTGACCCTCAAGCATCCCGTCAGCCACTATTTCCACAATAATATCTGGATCACCACCAGCGGCGTGGGCTGGGAGCCGGCAGTCAAATTCTGCATGGGCGTGATGGGCCCGGAGCGCGTGCTCTACGCCATGGACTATCCCTATCAGCAATCGTCGGACGAGGTTGCCGCCTATGACCGCATGGGCCTCTCCGACGAGCACAAGGCCTTGCTGATGCAGCGCAACGCGGAGCATGTCTTCCGGTTGCCGCTGCAGGACTGATGCATTTGTCTCACAGTCGTGGATGAAATTTCACGCAAATTGACTGATTTCTCAAACTCCAAGTTGATCCTGTCCGAAAATTGGCGCTATAGCGCCGATGTCGACGCGCGCCGCCGGGGCTGGCCATAAGAGAGCGCGCGGCGATCCCTACAGGGGTGTTCAGGAGAGGAGTCTGTTTGCATGAATCTCAGTAGAGTTTCCGGCCGTGCATTGTTGTGTGCGGCGTCCTTCTCGGTGCTTGCCTTCGGGCAGGTTTCTGCAGCATTCGCTCAGGAAACGCAGCAGGCCGGGCAGCAGGCCGCGCCCGCCGAGGAAACGACCGCACCCGACATCGTCGTCACCGCCCAGTTCCGCTCGCAGCGCCTGCAGGATACGCCGCTGTCGATCACGGCCGTGAATGCCGATCTGCTTGCCTCCCGCAACCAGACCGACATCAGCCAGGTCGCGGCGCAGGCGCCGAACGTGCAGATGACCCAGATGGGCGGCGCCTTCGGTTCGTCCATGGCCGTCTATGTGCGCGGTATCGGCCAGTATGACTTCAACCCCGCTTATGAGCCGGGCGTCGGCATGTATGTCGACGATGTCTATTACGCGACGCTCACCGGCTCCGTGCTGGACCTGCTCGATCTCGATCGGGTCGAGGTGCTGCGCGGCCCGCAGGGCACGCTCACCGGCCGTAACTCGATCGGCGGCGCCATCAAGCTCTTCTCCAAGAAGCCGAACTCGACCAACAGCGGCTATGTGGAGGCGGTGTACGGCGCGCGCGATCGCGTCGATCTGCGCGCGGGCGCCAATTTCGCGCTGACGGACACGCTGTTTGCCCGCGTCGCCGGCGTGTTCAAGCGTCAGGACGGCTATGTCGACCAGATCGACTATGGCTGCAAGAATCCGGGCAATTCGCTCGGCATCATCGGCAATGCCAGCACGCCGAGCGACTGCGTGGTCAATCGTCTGGGCGAGCGCAATTACACCGGCCTGCGCGGCTCGCTGCGCTTCAACCCCAACGATCAGTTCGATTGGACGATCACCGGCGACTATACCTACGAGAACCGCTCCTATGCGGCAGGCGTGATCAGCGCGATCGACACCGCCAAGACGGGCGGCGTGGACTTCACCTGCGGCCGTTTCTGCACCTATGCCAGCTGGTATCTGCCGGCGGGCGGTCAGGCTGGCCAAGCATATTACATGCCCAACAACACCAAGTTCACGGGCTGGGGCGTGTCCAGCAACATGAGCTACGAGTTCAACGACGCGCTCAACCTCACGTCGATCACCGCCTATCGCCGCTATCGGCAGATCTGGGGGACGGACGATGACTTCACGCCGCTCGCGAGCATCGGCGGCGCGGGCTTCAACGATCTGACCTTCCGCTTCTTCAGCCAGGAACTGCGCCTGAACGGCAAGGTCGGCGAATTCGCCGAGTGGACCCTCGGCGGCTTCTACAACGAGCAGAAGTCCGTCTACTTCACCCGCCAGGATATCCGCTACATCGGCGCGGGCAATCCGGCGCTGTTCCTGCAGTTCACCGGCAACGACCCGATCAAGGCGGACTCCAAGGCCGCGTTCGGCACCGTCATCCTGCACCCCGCGCCCGACCTCAACGTGACGGCGGGCGTGCGCTATACGGATGAGCACAAGGACTATACCTTCGTGCGCACCCGCTGGGACGGCGGTAAGCTGACCGACATCTTCGGCGTCGGCGCCCTCAATGGCGAGCGCGCCAATTATGACGGCGACCGTGTCGATTGGCGCCTCTCGGTCGACTATCGCTTCAGCCCGGAAGTGCTGGCCTATGCGACCTTCAGCACCGGCTTCAAGGGCGGCGGCGTGACGGCGCGGCCGTTCACGCGGACGCAGGCCACCAACGGCACTTTCGCTCCGGAGACGCTGACGGCCTATGAAGCGGGCCTCAAGACCGATCTGCTCGACCGCAAGCTGCGCCTGAACGTCTCGGCCTTCTACAACAACTACAAGAACATCCAGCTGCCGATCTCGGACTGCTCGCTGCTCGACGGCTTCGCGCCGGGCACCGATCCGTTCCCCTGCGCCGCCATTCAGAATGCCGGCGACGGCGAGATGTGGGGCGCGGAAGCGGAGCTGTCGGCTTCGCCTGTGCCGGGCCTGGACATTGACGGCTCGCTGAGCTGGATCGACGGCAAGTGGAAGCGCATCAGCGCGCAGGTGACATCGATCAAGCTGAACGATCCGATCACCACGCCCAACTGGCGCGGCAGCTTCGGCATCCAGTACAAGGCGGATCTCGGCCAGTCCGGCACGCTCACGCCGCGCTTCGACCTCGTCTATACCGGCAAGCAGAGCCAGGGCCGTCTCGCGATCACCCGGCCGCTGGACTATAATCCGTCCTTCGTTCTGGCCAATGCGCGCCTGACCTGGCGGAATGCGGACGAGGATCTCTCGGTGTCGTTCGAAGTCCAGAACCTGTTCGACAAATAAAAATCGATGAGGGCGGCCCGCTGGTCGCTCTCATTTTCTTTGACCGGCCACCGCGTTGACAATAGCAAAGAGGCACATCGCAAAAGCGAGGGGAGAGAGAGGATGAAGCTGACATTGCCGCCGGGCCTGTCGCCGCAGGGCTTCGATGCCGCGGTGAAGGCGCTGCAGGGCGCGGTTGGCGCGGGCTGGGTCATGACGACCGACGAGGACCGCGACGCCTATGCCGACATCTATGCGCCCGGCCCCGAGACGCTCTGGAGCGCATCCGGCGCGGTGGCTCCACAGACGGTCGAGGAAGTTCAGGCGGTGGTGCGCATCGTCAACGAGCACAAGCTCCCGCTCTGGACGGTCGGGCGCGGCAAGAACCTCGGTTACGGCACCGCCGCGCCCCGGATGCCCGGCTCCATGGTGCTTGATCTCGGCCGCATGGACAAGATCCTCGAACTCGACGCCACGCTTGGCTATTGCGTGATCGAGCCCGGTGTCGGCTTCCTCGATCTCTATGAGCGCATCCAG
>JAFKLU010000349.1 GCA_017304105.1 Sphingomonadales bacterium | reverse complement strand
GGCGGCTGCCGTTCTCCGAGCTGTCCTGGTAGAAGGAGCCGAGCTTGCTCTCGAGTTCCGCCAGAAATCCATCCGGCCGCGCCATTGCCTCCTGGAGCTTGACGGTTTCCGCCGATTCATAAGGCTCCAGATGGGGCACATTGTAGCGGATGGCGGTCTGGCCCGCCGTGATCGGCCAGCCCAGGCTACCGGTCGAAAGTCCGGCGCGCGCGGCTGCCTGCCACAGCGTGTCGGCAGTAATGTCGCGGGCGAACCAATATTGCGGCGCCGCGCCCGGCGCAGTGGGATCGAAGCGATCGTTCCCGACGATACCGTGGCGATTGGGCTGCACACCGGTCACCAGCGTGATGTGGCTGGGAAAGGTGATGCTCGGCACGGTCGGGCGCACCCCCTGCGCGTAGCTGCCTTCGGCCATGAGGCGCCGCAGGTTCGGCACCTTGATGCCGTGCTTTTCGGCCTCCCTGATGTAGTCGGCGCGCAGCGCGTCGACGCTGATCAGCAGCAGCGAGCGGGCCTGGACAGGGTATGCGGCCAGCAGCAGCAGCGAAGCCGCGACGTGCGGTAAAACCTTCATCTTGGAACCCTCCGTTCCGTGGAAACTGTCGGAAAATCGGGCGGCGCCGCCCGGTCGAGGCGACGCCCTTCCCGCCGTTCGGTCGATCAGTATTTGAACCGGACGCCAGCGCGGAACGTGCGACCCAGGATGTCGTAGAACGAGCTGTTGTAGCCGGTCTGCTGCGACCCGATGCCGGTGCCCGTGTTCCAGCGCGGCGGATCGAGGTTCGCGATGTTGTTGACCACCACGAAGCCTTCGAACTTGCTGGAGAATTTGTAGTTCAGCGACGCATCGAGATACATGAATGCGTTCACTTGATCGTTGTTGATGGTGATGCGATTGGTGTTGTTGATGGTCGCCGCCACCTTCGGATCGTAGATCGGGCAGGACGTGCTGCACTCGACATAGGACGGCCCCATCATCCGGCCCGCGCTTACAAAACGGCCCGTCAGCGCGCCAGTGAATCCGCCAGTGCTGTAGCTCGCCTCGAACAGCGCGCGCCAGTACGGCAAGCCACCGTTCACGCCGACGTTGTTGAAGCTGTCGATCGCACCCGGCAGTTCGGAATTCGATCCGCTGGTGAGGTAGCGGGTGGCAAGCGCGCGCAACATTCCCTGGCCGCCGCCGAGATCGAAGCGGTAGGTCGCCTCGATGTCGAGGCCGCTAACCCACACGCGGCCGATGTTGACCGGCTTCAGGAAGATCTGGTTGATCGACTTGTCGGCGTTCAGCTGCACGAAGTCGCAATATTCGGGGTGGCTCTTGTCGTAACAACCCTGAAGGAGAGTCCCGGCGCTGACCGACGAGATCTGGTCCTTGAACCGGATATTCCAGTAATCAACCGAGAAGGACAGCCCAGGAAACCAGTGCGGCTGGAACACGGCACCGATGTCGATCGTGTCGGCACGCTCCGGGCGGATCGCGGTGTTGCCGATCGACGTATAGATGTACGTCTGGTTGGTGTTCCCGAGGAACGGATTATTGATCGTTCCTGTCAGCGCCTGCCCGGGCTGGAACAGCTCCGACAGATTCCCGGCACGAATGTCGCGCGAGCGCGTCTCCCGGAGGCGACGCGGCCCGAGCTGCTGTACTCGGTCTCACGCACCGCGCCGTTCAGGTCCAGCGCCTTGCCGGCCGGCGAGTCCTTCAGCAGCGGCACGACGGTTTCCAGGAACCCCTCGGTCACGTTGTACGAGCCGTTGATCGCCTTGTAATTGCCGGCCCAATAGGAATTGACCAGCGACTTGGCATCCTGCGTGCCGCGGCCTGCTTCGTTGCGATGCTCCGCACCGAACGCGATGGAGACCGGACCGGCCCAGGTGGCGAACGGCTCGGCGTTGAACGATACCGCGAACTGCTGCTGGAGGAGCCGCTGGTTCAGCGTGGGCGTGCCTGAGATATATGCGATCGACGCAGGCGAGGCGACGCCGGTGCCGAGGATGTTGAACGGCACGCAGCCGTTGTTGGGGTCCGTGAGTGTGGAACGGCAGATGGGCGTACCGTTCGGCCCCGTCACGGCGTCCAGCGCGCGCGTGAAATTGGCACTCGTGATCGTGTGGAATTTCTGCTGAATGAAGGCGATGTTCTTGTTCCAATAGGCGTTGTAGTTCCATTTGGTGCCAAGAAGATTGAAATCGCCGGTGATCCCGACCGTGTAGCGATACTGTTCCCGCTCAGCGTCGTAGCGGCTGCCGCCGATCGCATCGAGGTAGCTGCCGCCCTTGACCTCGGTGAGCCCGGCCTTGGTCATCGCCTGCGCGACCGATGCGGGCAGGAACGGATTGTCGACCTTGATGGTCAGGTTGCCGAAATAGAAGTTCGGGGTCGAGACCACATAGCTGTGCGAGCGGCCGAACATGAACTGGCCATAGACGTTGATGTGGTCGCTCACGTCGAAGCTCGCGCGGCTGAACACGTTCTGACGCGAGCTGGACGCCATCAGCTGCTGCGGCCCGTTGCCGAAGTCGGTGGCCTTCCAGTCGCCCCCGACGCCCCATTGGTGGCTCGCATCGGCCGAGACGGAGTCGAAGTGGAGCGTCGAAACCTGGCCACCCGGGCCGAACAGGGTGTTCTGGAGCGGGCCCGCCGACGAAATCACGAAGCCGGGGGCGATGTTGGTATAGCCGACATTGTCCTGCAGAAGATAATAGGGCTGGCCGTTGCCGACCGTAAAGGCCGGATTCAGATAGGATTTGGTGCCCGTGTACCAGGAGCGCGAGGTGAGCGGCGGCGCCCCTTCCTCATATTCGTTTTCCGCGCTCACCAGGAAGTGCCCCCGGCCGCCGGCGAATTTCAGCCCGCTGGTGAGCGAGACCTTGAAGTTCGGGGCATCGCCATAGGTGGTGATGCCGCCGGATGCTTCGCCCTTGAAGCCGGTATAGTCCTTGTCCAGCACGAAGTTGATCACGCCGCCGACCGCGTCCGAACCCCATTGCGCCGATGCGCCGCCGGTCACGATGTCGACGCGCTTCACCAGCGTGTTGGGAATGGTGTTCAGGTCCGACAGCATGCCGGTGGTGGCGGGCGGAATGCGCTGGCCGTCGAGCAGCACCAGCGTGCGCGTTATGCCGAGGTTGCGCAGGTTGGGCGCCTGGATGCCGACCTGGCCGGCGCTGACGGTGGTGGTGTTGGTCTTGGTCATGCCGGCGAGCGCGGGCATCTGCCACAGCATTTCCGACACGTTGATCTTGGCAGAACGCTCGATTTCCTCGCCACCGATCACGGTCGTCGGCGTCGGCGCCCGATAGCCGTCGCGAACGACGCGCGTGCCGGTCACGACGACATCCTTGGAAGAGTCTGCATCGTCGGACGAGGCGGCAGCGGCGAGCGTGTCCGCGTCCGTGGCGGAGGCGCTCGCAACCGGCGCCAGAACCCCCAGGACGCACAGCGAAGTCAGGCTGGCGCCGCCGAGCAGACGACGCGAAACATCACGGACCTTGACGATCATAATTCCCCCATGTGGCCGTCTTGCGGCTTCGACAAAGCTCCGCCCCTCGAGCGAAAGGCGCGATCCCGGTTGCGCCGGCAGGTGCCCTCCCGGCGCGCCTTAATTTCCAATATTGAAAATCTACGCGCTCGTTGTTTCAGTTTCGTGAAATTGAAAACAGGCACCAAAAAAAGAAACCGCGGGCCGGCAGCGGAGCCGCGCCCGCGTCATTGCCCGGTTCGCTCGCCGTAGTGCGCGCGGTGCCGCTCGTGCGCGCGGCCGACCGCGTCCCAATCCAGTTCGAAGCCCAGGCCCGGGCCGGTCAGCAGTGGCAGCCGCCCGCGCTCCAGCGCCAGTGCGCTGCCCTGGATCACGTCTTCGACCAGCAGGTGGTTCATGAACTGATTCCCGTCATCGAGGTTGGCGATGACGGCGGCCGCGTGCAGCGACGCGCAGGTCGAGATGCCGGTCTCGTACAGGCCGTGGAGGCAGATATTGATCCCGGCCGCGGCGGCGATGGCCGCGCATTCGCGGAATTTGGCGACCGAGCCAGCTTCGTGCAAGCCGATCACGATCAGGTCCGCAGCACTCTCCCGGCAAAGCGCCAGCACGTCTTCCGGCGCATAGGCGATCTGGTCGGCAGCGATGGGAATCGGGCTGTGCGCGCGCACCGCCTTGAGCGCCTGGAGACTGGCGCTCGGCGTCGGCTGTTCCAGGAATTCGATGTCGTATGGCGCCAGCCTTCGAATCATGCGCCGCGCGGTCAGCACGTCCCACGCCTCGTTCGCATCCACGCGCAGGCGGCGATCGCCGATCGCGGCACGGACCGCGCGCACGATCGCGTGGTCGAGATCGTCGCCGCGGCCGACCTTGACGTAGATCACCTCGGCGCCGCGCTCCACCCAGGTCTGTGCGCTGCGGGCGATCTGCTCCGGCTCGCCGCCCTGGGGGAAGCCGAAATAGGCGATTTCGTCGCGCATTGCCCCGCCCAGCAGTGCATGGAGCGGCCGGCCCGCCGCCTTGCCGGCGATATCCCATAGCGCCATGTCGAGTCCGGCAAGGACCGTCGCGGCGAAGCGGCGCCCGCCGAGATTGCCGCGCGTCGCGAAGAGTTGCGCATAGATGTCGGCCAACAATGCATTGATGGCAAAGGGATCGCGACTCACGGCAATCCGCCCCGCCGCTTCGAGAAATGCCTGGGTGGCGTGGCCCCCGCCGCAGGACATGGCTTCGCCGAAGCCCGTGATCCCGGCATCGGTGTGGATCGCGACCAGCACGGTTTCCGCCGCATCGAGCACGCCATGCGACCAGTAATAGGGTTCCTTCAGCGGCACGCGCAGCGGTGTGACGTCGATTCTCGCGATTTTCATGAAACGCCTGTTCCCCTTCGCCGCTGGTGCAATGATGCACCCAACGGCGTTGGGGCTAGTCGCGGCTCAAGAAACTTTTATGAAACAGAAAATTTTGTGAGAAGCTGAAATTCAGGCGTCGGTAATGCCGGTGGAAACCGAGAGAATCCGGCAGCGGCCGGGCGATGCGGCAATATAGGCATGGCCCATCCCTGCATCGAAATAAATCGAATCGCCGGTTTCGAGACGCGTCGGCGCATACAGGTCGCAGTGGAATTCCACCGATCCTTCCATGACATAGGTGAACTCCTCACCCTCATGCCTGCTGAGTTCGCCATAGTCCGCGAGCGAGCGGACTTCGACATCGATGATCATGGGATGCATCGATCGGTTGAGCAGGTCCGCGCCCGGGCACGCGTATTTATACCGTTCCGTCGCGATCAATTCCTCTTCGCCGTGACGGGTGATGACGCGGCGCCCGCTCACGACCGGCGGGCTCAGGCGATTGACCGGGCGGCCACCGGAAAGCAGTTCCGCAATATCGATTCCGAGTCCGTGACCCAATTTCATGAGCTTGTCATAGCTCAGGCCCATCTTGCCGTTTTCCAGCTTGGACAGCGTCGAAACGGGCAACCCCGTCCGCTCCCGCACTTCCGCCAGCGTCCAGCCTTTCGCCTCCCGCAGGCGCTTCAATACGAAGCCGGGGTCTCGCGTTATTTGCGCATCATCAATACTCATCTGTCCATCGCCATGCAGCATGCCTCGCGGCCCGGGTTACCACTTTAGAAAAATTTTTCAAAATGCCGATACATGGTGCAAGATCATTGCACCGGGATCAAGGCGTTTGGGCTCCCATGCCCAGCCCTCGCCCGCGCCGGGCCGTCATATAGCTGTGACAATCCACGGATAATCGCCTTCGCTGGACTTCGGAAAGGTGAAGTGATGGCGCAGTCCGATCAGGTTGCCCCGGTATTTGGTCAAGCACGGTTCGAGCCGCTTCTCCCCCGGCGCTATTGGGTGCTGATCGTCATGACGATGGTGTATGCCGTCAACATCGCCGACCGCTTCGCGCTTTCCTCGCTGATTGAGCCGATCAAGGCCGAGTTCCGCCTGTCCGATAGCGGCGTCGGGCTGGTGACCGGCACGGCCTTCGCGCTGTGCCACGCGCTCGCTAGCCTGCCCGCCGGACGCCTCGCCGATCGTACCCATCGCAGAAACCTGATCGCCGTAGCGCTGGCGGTCTGGTCGATCTTCACCGGCCTGTGCGGCGTGGCGCAGAATTTCGTCCAGCTGCTGTTCGCGCGTTTCGGGGTAGGGCTGGGCGAGGCCGGCGCCACTCCGGCCGCCCATTCGATCCTCGCCGACTATTTCCCGCCGGCCGAGCGCGTGATCGCCATGTCGGTGTTCGCGATCGGCATCACCATCGGGTCGGGCTTCGGCGGCATGGCCGGCGGTATCTTCGCCGACCATTTCGGCTGGCGTTTCGGCCTGATCCTCGTCGCGAGCATCAACCTTGCGATACTGGCGCTGCTGTTCACGGTCCATGAGCCCGAACGCGGCGGCAACGACGCACCGGCCCGCAAAGCGCACCAGCACCCGACCCTTGGCGAAACCCTGCGGTTCGTACGCGGCTCGCGTGCGCTGATGCACCTGCTGATCGCCGGCACGATCGCGGATTTCGCCGGTGGCGGATTGGTATGGTGGACGCCTGCCTTCCTGCTGCGGTCGCACGGCTTCACGGTGGGCGAGGCGGGCCTGCAGGTGGGCTTGATGGGGGGCGTCGGCGGCACCTGCGCGCTGCTGCTCACCGCGCTGGCGACGATCCGCCTGGCGCGTTTCGCCGCGCGGTGGCAATGCTGGTTTCTCGTCGCCTTGACCGGGTTGCTTACCATCCCCGGCGTCGCCGCCTACGCAGTCGGATCGACCGGGTTGGCGCTGGCACTGCTCTGGTTGTTCGTGCCGTTCATCAACGCCCATGTCGGCCCCACGCTGGGGTTGCTGCAAAATCTTGCGCCGCGGAACATGCGGGGGCAGACCGTCGCCATCCTGCTGTTCGCCGCGAATCTCGCCAATCTTGCCGTCGCGCCACAGTTGATCGGTGGCTTGTCGGATCTGTTGGCCCCCCACCTCGCCGATCCCAGCCAGTCGCTGCGTATCACGCTTGCGCTCTGCGGATTGTCGGGAATCTGGGCGGCATGGCATTTCTGGGCGGCAATGCGCACCCTTCCCCAGGATTTGATCCGTGCTGCGAAATGATAGCAAGCGACGGGTGATCTTGGCGCTGCGATCAATATTCGGAAGAGGCTCAACACCCTTTTGAAGGGGAAACTGTTGCCCCAAAGATGAAAGGATGGGCATTCAAATTATTGGGAAATTTCGGTCGGGATCGACTGATCAGCGATCTTACTTATGCTCTCCATGGTGCGCTAGCGTGGTCGGACTATCCGGAACGGCTTCTTTCAAGAGCCCGATTGAGATAGCGGACATCCCAAGCGGCGAAATGGTGGGTCGGCTTGCGACCACGTTCAGTCGTTCGTTGGCAACGTCTTGAACGGTGGCTTCCGCCGAAACCTGCCACTGTCGGGCGGGAGGCTTGCTGGGAAGCAACCCGCAACAGGCGCCGTAGCGGAGGCCATTACCTGTCCTGACACTCGTCTTTAACAATCTTGCCAGCCGGCGATGTGCGCCGCGCTATGGGTTCACGAGGTGGGCGTGGAGCGTTCGGGCGGCCTTGCGGCGGCTGGTGAGCTGTAGGGCCGAAGCGAGGAGGGCGAGGCCTATGCCGAGCGCCGAGACTGCGGTCCACCCCCCGGCGTTCCAGGCCGAGGTAGAGGCTGCGGCGCCGCCTGCACCGCCGAGGAACATCGATCCCATGAAGATGGTGTTCAGCCGCGACCGAGCCTCAGGCCGAAGCGCGTAGACGATGTGTTGGAGACGAGAACGCTCTGCACGGCAAAGTCGAGCAGGATGCAGCCGATCACCAGGCCGGCTACCGCGTGCCACACACAACACGATCCATGAAACGACCGTAAGCAAAGTGCCGGCAACGATCACCTGATGAGGCCCGCGCATATCGGCGTAGCGGCCGGCGATAGGTGCGGCGAGGATGCCGATCGCACCGACGATGCCGAACAGTCCGGCGATCTCCGAGCCCAGGCCGAAGCGCGGCGTCTGCAGATAGAGCGCGAGGATCGACCAGAAGGCAGTGAACGCGCCGAACAGCAGCGCCGGGGTCACGGCGGCGAGCCGCAGCTGGCCTAACTCGCTCCAGAGATGCACGAGGGAGCGGAGCAGGCTGGCATTGAGGTGGTGCCGGAAATCTGGACAGGTTGCTAAGCTAATCCCGACGTGAGGAACGGACGGGCATGAAGACGACGAGGAAGCGCTACAGCGCTGATTTCAAGGCGAAGGTGGCGCTGGAGGCGATCCGAGGTGATCGGACGCTGGCGGAGCTGGCTGCCAAGCATGGTGTCCACCACATGATGATCGCGGCGTGGAAGCGCCAAGCCATTGAGGGGATGGCAGGCACGTTTTCCGGTGCGGGCGAAGCGGCCAGGGCGGCCAGCGACGCCGAGGTGGACAAGCTGCACGCGAAGATCGGGCAGTTGCTGATAGAGCGGGATTTTTTAGCGAAAGCCTCCGGTCGATGAGCGTGGCACGGAGGCGATCGATGATCGAGCCTTCTCACCACGGCTTGTCGATCGCAGCGCAATGCTGGCTGCTGTCGATCAGTCGGTCGAGCTACTATTACGCGCCGGTGCCGGAGAGTGAGGAGACACTGGCGCTGATGCGGATGATCGATGCGTTCCTCGACATGCCATGGTACGGCAGCCGCCAGATGGCGCGGCACCTGCGCCGTGGCGGCCATGACGTTGGTCGGTGCCGGGTGCGGCGGCTGATGGCGAAGATGGGCCTGTCGGCGATCTATCAGCGACCGCGCACGAGCGATCCACCCCCGCAGCACCGGGTCTACCCCTATCTGCTGCGAAAGCTGGCGATCGAGCGGCCGAACCATGTGTGGTGCGCCGACGTCACCTACATCCCGATGCACCGTGGCTTCCTCTATCTGGTGGCGATCATGGACTGGGCAACCAGAGGTCCTGGCCTGGCGGTTGTCGAACACGATGGATGCCGGCTTCTGTGTCGCGGCGCTGGAGGAGCCTCTGGCCTGCTTCGGCAAGCCGGAGATATTCAACACGGATCAGGGCAGCCAGTTCACCAGCTTCGCCTTCACCAGCGTACTGCGCGACGCCGAGGTGCGGATCAGCATGGACGGCCGCGGCCGGTGGATGGACAATGTCTTCATCGAGCGCCTCTGGCGATCCTTGAAGTACAAGTGCGTCTATCTCCATGCCTTCGAAACCGGCTCCGAGCTGCGGGCTGGCCCGGGCCGGTGGATCATCTATTACAATCACCAGCGACCCCACTCGGGGCTGACCGGGCGAACCCCGGCAGAGGCCTATGGGAGGATCGGCGCATCAGACCATGGGGGCATGCCACCATGGTCTGATGACCAAAATGGCGGCATGATCGACAACACGGATTAGCTTAGCTCAGCCGCAAAACTGTCCAAATAGGCGGGACCACCTCACATCCCATGGCACGACGCCATTTAGACAAGTCGGGCGCTGGTCTGCGCGCCAGTCTGCCTCTCGGGCCCCAACCCGGACCGATCATCACCCTTGCGGCAACGACAACGCCGGCCCGCCCTGCTGGGCAAGCCGGCGCGCCGAAGTGACGGAACGGATCAGAAGTCGAGCGTCAGTGACGCCATGACCGTCCGCGGCGAGCCGAGGAAGGCCGAGCCGCCGTCCGCACCAGCAAGGTAACGCTCGTTGGTGAGGTTGTTAACGGTGACGCTGAGGTCGAGGTTCTTGAGCTGCGGCACCACTTCGCCCAGTTCCACGCCGACATAGGCGTTGGTCAGCACGAACGAACCACTGGGGTCCACGCCCTGACGGTCGATGAAGCGGCTGGAGACGTACTTGCTGGAAATGCCGGCCTTGAATATATCGCCCTTCCAGTCGAGCGCGCCGACCAGCATGTGCTTGGGCGTGTTGTAGACCTGAACGCCCGGCACGATGTCCAGCGCAGCGTCCTTGGCCGCATCGCCGGTGCCAAGATACTTGGCGCGGTTGTACGAATAGGAGGTGGACAGCTGGAGTTCCGGGGTGATCCGGTATCCGGCGGCGAGTTCGATGCCGGTGCTCTTCACGCCGCCGACGTTGAGGTAGATGCCGTCCACTTCCGACAGATAGTCGATCCCGGTCACGAAGTTCGACGGCACGAAGATCACACGGTTGTTGAACTTGATGTCATAAACCGTGGCCGAGACCATGAACCGGCTGTTCGAATAGCGCACGCCGCCTTCGATGCTGTCGGCCGTTTCGGGCTTGATCTCGCGGCGGACGTTTTCGGTTTCATCCAGCAGGCTGCGGCGCAGCGCGGCGAAGTTCTGCGCATAGCCGGCGAACACTTCGAGGCCGGGCAGGGGGCGGTAGTTGACGCCGCCCGAGAAAAGCACCTTCGAGTTGTAGTTCATCTCGGTCGCCAGCGCATCGCCGACGTTGCCCGAACGGTCCTGCCGGATGCGATACTGCTTGAGGCCGGCGCGGGCTGTCAGGTCACCGAAGGTCACCGAATTGTCGGCGTAATAGACCAGTTCGTTGATGCCGTAGTCGCGGTCGTACTGGACGTAGTAGGGTACGGCATCGAACTGGTAGCTGACCCGCGCGTCGGTGACCTTGTGCCAGTCACGCACCACGTTGGATTTGCCGTTCTCATACCACAGGCCCGCGCGCAGCAGGTTCTGGAAGGCGCCGAAATCATGCTCCCAGTTCACGTCCAGCACTGCGCCAAGGCGGCGGTTCTTGTAGTGGGTGTGGCGATAGGACATGACCGGGGTGGCATTGGCGTCATGGCAGTTCGGCGCGTAATCGGCCGGAATGCCAGCCGCCGGAACGCAGCCGGCGATCGTCGGTGCGGTCGCGCCGGTGGGCGTAACGAAGAAGATCTTGTTGCCGGTCGATCCGCCGAACACTGTGCCCGAACGGTTGAATTCGCTGTTGGGGTTGCCGGCGCCGTCGTTGGTGATGTCCACCAGATAAGGCGGTAGCCAGTCGCCGCGGCCGCTCATCTTGTGGCCATAGGCCGACGCCACCAGCTTCACTTCGCCAAGGTCAGCGTTGGCGCGCAGGTAGCCGAACAGGTTCTTGCGCAGCGCGCGCGAACCGGAACGGAAGTTCTGGTCGATATAGGGGATGCCGGTCCAGTTGGCAGTGAGGCCGTCAAAATCAGGGTTCTGCTTGAAGTTCGTCAGAGAAACGCTGCCGTATTCACCTTCATTGGCATCGTCGAACGAGACGTAGCCCGACAGGTTGACCTTGCCGAGATCGCTTGTCAGCTTCGCGGCCACATGATCGCGTGAGGTGGTGTCGGATTGCGCCACCCAGTCCTTCACATGCGAGGTCGAGGCGCTGATCCAGGCAAAAGTGCCGGGCGCGATCTCGCCGGTGTCGATGAGGGCATAGATCTTGCGGCCGCCAAAATCGCCGCCCGCCAGGCTGAAGCGGTAGCGGCGGTCCTGCTTCGGGTCGGAGGTCTGGTAATCCAGCGTGCCGCCCAGCGATTCATTGGTGCGCGAGGCGATGTCGGCGGTGCCCTGCGACACGGCGACGGTCTGAAGGTTCTGGACGTCGAGATAGCGGTTGGCCTTCGAGCCGCCGCCATAGCCGGAACCACCATTGGGCAGTCCGTCGATGGTCGTGCCGACATGGCCGTCATTGGTGGAGAAGCCGCGGATGGTGATGTTCGTCACCCAGTCGGCCGAGCCGAACGCGTCGGCTTCGCTGACGAAAACGCCCGGCAGTTCGCTGATGACGGTGTTGACGCTGGCGATGGTCGCTTGCCGCTCGATCATCTGCGGCGTCACGTCGGACTGCGCATAAGTGATCGGCGCGCCGGTAATGACGATATCGGCCGCATCCGCCGAGTCTGCGTCAACTGACGCTGCAGCGGGAGCGTCGGCGGCGAAAGCATTTTGAGCCGATGCGATGATGGCGATCGCGGCGACCCCTGCATTAAATTTCTTCATTGTGGTTCCTGCCCTGCTGCGCCCGTGGGAACGGAGCGCGTTTTGCGTTGCATTGCCCTGCAACGTGGCGCCAACAGCCATCCGGCCGGCGCTTTCGCCCCGGCCGCGGACCGCACGCAAGAAGTTGTTGCCGTCGGATTGCCGCGCCTATCGCGCATCCCCGACGCGCCCCCGCGTTCCGGTTACCCCTCTCGCGGCGGGCTAATGCGGGGCTTGCGTTGCACTATTATGAAAGTCCGGCACCTGCTCGCGGGAGCGCGGCGTACGGCCCCGGCCGTCACACGACCGCAAAGAATCGCCGCTAGCGGCCGTACGGCCTGTCAGTCATTCTCAAGGACCTGCTCCCATGGTCGCATCTGATCGCCGTCGCTTCCTGCTGGGCGGGCTTGCCGCAAACGCCGCCGCCACGCTGCCCGCGTCCATCGCGCGCGCACTGGAAATCGCACCCGATGTGCGCAGCGGCACGATCCGCGACGTCGATCACGTGGTGATCCTGATGCAGGAGAACCGCAGCTTCGATCATTATTTCGGCACTTTCCCCGGTGTGAACGGCTTTTCCGACCGGTTCCCGATTCCCCTGCCAGCGGTGGATGGCCGCGCCCGCAGCGTGTGGGAACAGCAGGACGGAAAGGGGCGTCTGCTGGCGCCGTTTCACCTGTCCACCCGCACCGATTTCGACCTGATGCGGGTAGAAGGCACCCCGCACCACTGGGAAGACGCGCAGTTCGCGTGGGACAACGGGCGCATGGCCGCGTGGCCTGCTGCCAAGACGCCGCGTGCGATGGGACATTTCCAGCGCGAGGACATTCCGTTCCAGTTCGCGCTGGCCGAGGCGTTCACGCTGTGCGACGCCTATCACTGTTCCATCCAGGCAGGAACCAATCCCAACCGCTTGTTCCTGTGGAGCGGCAGCAACGACCCTTCCGGCACCCGGGGCGGCCCGGCAATCACCAATTCGCACGATAATCTGCCCCATCTCGGCGGACATCCCGATTCCTATCGCTGGACGACCTATGCCGAACGGTTGCAGGGTGCCGGGATCGACTGGCGCATCTATCAGGACATGGCCGATAACTTCACCGACAACCCGGTTGCCGGCTTCCACACCTATCGCGCCGCCTTTGCTGGAGCGGCGGGGGCCGACCGGCAGTTGCTGGAGCGCGGATTGACCACCCACTCGATGGACCGCTTCCGCGAAGACGTGCGCGCCGGTACGCTCCCCGCCGTCAGCTACATGATTGCTCCCGCCGCACTGTCCGAGCATCCCGGCCCGTCCAGCCCCGCGCAGGGCGCAACCTATACCAGCGACGTGCTCGACGCGCTGACCGCCAACCCCGCCGTCTGGGCACGCACCGTGCTGTTCGTCATGTATGACGAGAACGACGGCTTTTTCGACCACGCCCCGCCACCCGCACCGCCAGCGCGCGAAGCGGACGGTTTCGCCGGAAGATCGGCGGTGCCCACGGAAGGCGAATACCACCTCGTGCCGTCACCAGCCGCCGGCAAATCCGATCTCGCGGAATTGCGCGATCGCCCTTATGGCCTCGGCCCACGCGTGCCGATGTTCGTGGTTTCGCCATGGAGCCGCGGCGGCTGGATCAACGGCCAGGTCTACGATCACACCTCGGTCATCCGGTTCCTCGAAAGCCGCTTCGGCGTGGTTGAACCGAACATTTCGCCCTGGCGCCGCGCCGTGTGTGGCGACCTTACAGGGTGTTTCGACTTTTCCCGGCGCGTTGGCACACCCATGGCCTCATTGCCCGACCCGCGCCCCGCCGCCGCGCGCGCCGCCACGATCCGCTCGCAGCCGGCGCCCGAGGGGCCATCCGGGGTGGCGCAGCCACGACAGGAGCGTGGCATACGCCGCTCGCACGCCTTACCTTACCGCCTGGAGGTGACCGACAGCCTTGCGGATGGGCGACTGACGCTGCGCTTCGCCTCGGCGGGCACGGGGGCGGCGGTGCTCCATGTCTATGACCGGCTGGCGCTTGATCGGGGCCCGCGTCGCTATACCGTCAGCGAGGGAGGCGATCTGGTCGACGACTGGCTGCTGCACGATGGCGCTTATGACTTGTGGGTGCTTGGCCCCAACGGCTTTCACCGGCATTTTGTCGGCCACGTCGGCGAAGCCTCTCCAACCGTGACGTGGCAGTTCGAGCCGGGCACCCAGAGTGTCACTGTGCGCGCCGCCGCCGGACCTGCGGCGGTGGCGCCGGGCGCCTATGCCGATCACCTCGAGCCATGGAGCACCGCCGGTAAGGGCAGCCACCGCTGGACGCTCGACGCAACGGGGGGGTGGTATGACCTTATCGTGACCGGCCCCGACGCGCCATCGTTCCGTCGCCGGCTTGCTGGGCGCCTGGAAACGGGTCGCCCCTCCATCTCCGATCCGGCACGAGCCTGACACGAGGGACAACGAAGCCTCCAGCGCTTTCCTGAAGAAGGCAGGCCGCGCAACCGACAGTCTTCCTGCGACGTTTCAAAACCGCTTCACGCATCGCCTCGTGACGCTGAACGGACGGCGGCCTCCATAGTGCCGCTGAGATGCATTCTTCGGCTGCAATTAGAGGATACCGCTTTCTTCGAGCATCTGGACGAAGCCGGCAGAGAACGTCGCTCGTCAGTTCTAGTCCGTTTGAAGCTTGGCCAAAGCTGGCGCGATCCATGCTTTGCCATTTCGCAGGTCCAGGGTGATTACCCAATTCGACAGGAAGGGCATACCGAGACTACCATCGATGATAATATCCGGCGTAAATGCATGTTCCGTATCGACGTTTACGTTCGCGACGATGGGAAAGCGCACTTTCTGCTTGGTCTCGATGCTGGGATCGAGACCAAACAGGTCGGCATATTGTTTCGAGATGAGAACGGTGCCGCCATTGCCGGAATCGAGCTCCATCCACAGGGGGCCCTTGGCGGTCGGGACCTCGGCAGATACCGCAAGCGCGAGGCCCTGCACCTCGCCGCTCAGTCGAACTTTGAGCGGGGTCATGTTTCGGACGCGCTCCGCCAGACTGGCATCACTTTCCACCACGAGGATGCCATTTGCGAAGTCCAGCGTGATCGCCTTGCCTTCAAACATGTTAAGCGACGCGAGGCCATCGAGCGGAGCGTCCGCGGGGTTGAGCTTTCCCAGATCGATCAAGCCGACGACTGGAGGCGTTGCACGGTAGCCGGCCGCGGAAAGAACGATTCCCGTGC
The DNA here is from genome assembly GCA_017304105.1 of Sphingomonadales bacterium. GTDB lineage: Bacteria > Pseudomonadota > Alphaproteobacteria > Sphingomonadales > Sphingomonadaceae > Sphingobium. Next base: position 5,532 of record JAFKLU010000349.1, on the reverse strand, counting down.
AGCGCCCAGTATCGCCCCTATCCCCGAACATCCTGAAACCGGTGAGCCGCCCCCATGGCGTGCATCCAGCCTCCGTAACCACATCGCGCGACAGCAGCGTCAATCCCCCTGCGGTATCGAGCAACAGCTTCCGCTCCTTGCCGGCGACCTGAACAGGCAATACCCACCGCGTGCGCCAGCGTTCCAGCTTGACGGATGCCTCTGGCGCCGGTTTTGCGAATGCGTTCGATGACGCTGTCAGAAGTACGGCAAGCGTCATCATTGCGCGAAAAATCATAAACGTCCTCCCGAAAAACCTTTTGAAGACGATAGCTGAAGTGCCGCAGGCGTTAGCGCGGTCTCTGCGAAGGCGGCTCCAAGGGACCGGCTCCCTCAAGGCCTGATCGCCATTCCGGAAGTCCAAATGGAAGGTGCTAGAAAATCGCAGTTTAAACGCGTTGCTGAGCGGTAAATGCGCTTTGTAACATGCAGAAATATGGAGATTAACGTCAATTCTGGGCCGAAAAATCTGAAATTCTTAATTGCCACGGAACATGCCGTTGTTGAGGCGACAAATGCCCCTCAATCGGGCGATCCTCCCCTCGGCGCCCATAACTGAATGTTATACCCCTTGGCGTCATTCGAAAGCGTCGCATCGTGAAAAGCGAGTCATAGTCATTCCGTTGTAACATTCCGGGGTTTCCGATGATCGCCAGTCCCTATCTGCTATATCTGGGGCACTCGAATGACGAGGTCGGCATCAAGACCTCGCGTGGCCTGGCCGTGTTTCGCCCTGACGATTGCGTTGGGGAATTCCGGCACGATGACTGTGGGCTCACGCTCGGTCTGCCGCGCATGGATTTCGCGCAGGCGGTGCAGGCGGGAGCCAGGACGCTCGTCCTCGGTCTGGCGCATGCGGGCGGCAATATGGGCGATGATCTGGTCCGCGATTCGCTCGCAGCGCTGGAGGCGGGCCTCGACGTTGCATCCGGGCTGCACAGTCGGCTTCGCGATGAACCGGCGTTGGTGGCGGCGGCCGAACGCCTCGGCCGGACCTTGCATGACGTGCGTGATCCGCGTCCCGACATTCCGGTCGGCAACGGCAGGAAGCGCGCGGGGCGGCGACTGCTGACCGTCGGTACGGATTGCTCCGTCGGCAAGATGTATACGACGCTGTGCCTTGAGCGCGGGATGCGGGAACGTGGCATCAAGGCGGACTTCCGCGCGACCGGGCAGACCGGCATCCTGATTGCCGGTTCCGGCGTTCCGCTCGATGCGGTCGTTGCCGACTTCATTTCCGGCGCGATCGAGCAGCTTTCCCCGGCGCGCGATGATGGCGGCTGGGATTTGATCGAGGGACAAGGCTCGCTGTTCCACCCCTCCTTTGCGGGCGTCTCGATGGGGCTGCTGCACGGTGCGCAGCCAGACGCGCTGGTGCTGTGTCACGATCCGGCCCGGGTGGGCATGCGCGGCTTGCCGCACTATGCCATGCCGGGACTCAAGGAGACGCTGGAGGCGAACCTGTGGGCCGCGCGCCTCACCAATCCGGACGTTCGCGCGGTCGGCATTGCCCTCAATACCTCGAAACTTTCGCGCGCCGATGCCGAGCGGCTGTGCGCGGAGACCGCCGATCAGCTCGGACTGCCCTGTACGGACCCCTTCGCCATGGGGGTCAATCCCATCATCGACCGGATCATCGAATGCTTCGAACCTTCGCCTCGCGAAGCCATGCCTTCGCGCTAGCGGCGCCGTTTGGCATCTCGCGGGGCATCGGGGCCAGCGCGGATGTCGATATGGTCAAGCGCGCACTACACAGCCCCACGGGATGCCGTGAGGGCGTGTCTTGCGTCTGCTTGGTCGATGCAATTGACGGGGTTCCTGCGGCCATTGAGGCAACGCGATCATGATCGACCGGGATGACCCGTCGTGGCTGGCGCCGAACCATTGGGGTGGTGTGAAAGGCCTCGACGGTGCACGGATGTCACCGGCGCCAGTCCTCCGGGAATGATATTGCCATCTTTCACATCCTGCCACGACGTCTAGCCAAAAAAGGGGCCGCTGAGTGATCAAGAAGACCGGGTTGAAAGTGGCGGTTGCCGCGCCTGCGCTGCTGGCCTGTGCAGGATTTTCGTCTTCGCCTGCTTTTGCGCAGGAAACCGGGCCTGATCTGGTGATCCGCGGCGGCACCATCTATCCCGGAGAGGCCCCGCCATTTCGCGGCGATATCGCGATCCGTGGCGACCGGATCATCTATGTCGGTCCAAAAGCGCCTTCCGGAGCGAAAAAGGTGGTCGACGCCACCGGCCTGATCGTCGCGCCCGGTTTCATCGACACGCACACGCATGTCGGGGATGCGCTGGCATCGGGCGATCCGGCCGCCCGGCTTGTGCTGCCTTTCCTGACGCAAGGCGTGACGACCGCCTTCATCGGCGTGGATGGCGGCGGCGATCCGGACATCGCAGCGACCTTCGGCACAGCGGACGCCGGCGCTGGCGGCGAGGGGGAGGGCGCTCTCGGTCAATCCTCACGGGATTTCGGCATCAATTTCGCGAGCTATGTCGGTCTGGGCGCCGTGCGGCACAAGGTGATCGGATCTGCCGATCGCGCGCCGACCCCCGCCGAGCTGGATCAGATGACCGCGCTGGTTTCCAAGGCGATGTGCCAGGGCGCGCTCGGCCTGTCGACCGGTCTCTTCTACGCCCCGCAGAGCTTCGCCAAGCCGGACGAGGTGATCGCGCTGGCCCGGGCGGCCGCAGCCAAGGGCGGCGTTTATGACAGCCATATTCGCGATGAATCCAGCTACACCATCGGCCTGAAGGGCGCGGTCGAGGAAGCGCTGCGCGTGGGGCGCGAAGCTCGGATGCCGGTCCACATCGCGCACATCAAGGCGCTCGGCGTGGACGTGCAGGGGCAGGCGGCGGCGATCATCGCACAGATCGAGGCGGCACAGGCCGCGGGGCAGATCGTCCATGCCGATCAATATCCGTGGTCGGCATCGGGCACGGGCCTTTCCGCTGCGCTGATGCCGCGCTGGGCACAGGATGGCGGCCGCGCCGCGATGCTCAAGCGCTTCGCCGATCCCGAGACCATGAACAGGATGAAGCCGGAGATCGCGAACAATCTGCGCCGGCGCGGCGGCCCGGCATCGCTCCTCATCACCTCAGGCCCGGCCGACGCGGAGGGCAAGACTCTCGAAGCGATCGCGAAGGAACGTGGGCTGGACCCGGTCGACGCGGCGATCGCGGTCCTGCAGCAGCGCGAGGCCGGGGTCGCGTCGTTCAACCAGAGCGAAGAGGACATCGCGGCCTTCATGCAGCGGCCGTGGGTGGTGACCAGTTCGGATGCATCGCGCGGTCACCCGCGCTACTACGCGTCCTTCGCGCGAAAATATGCGACCTATGTGAAGGACAAGGGCGTGCTCGATCTGCGCACCTTCATAGACCGCAGCACCATCGTGACGGCGAAAATGTTCGGACTGGAAGGCCGGGGGGCGCTGAAGGTCGGCAACTTCGCCGACGTGATCGCCTTCGATCCGAACCAGTTCGCGCCCCGCGCCGACTATACCAATCCGTCTCTCTTCTCGACTGGCATGCGTGCGGTCGTCGTGAACGGGAAGCTGGCCATAGACAAGGGAGAACCCACGGGCGCGGCAGGGGGAAGGCCATTGCCGCATCAGCCCACAGGCGGTGCCTGCAGATAAGTGTTCCAGGGAGAGAATGCGGCCGGAAAAACCGGTTCGATAGGCAATTCGCAAGTTCAAACAAAGGGGTAACAGAATGAACAGATCAATGATGATCGCATCGTCGGCGGCGCTCGCCGTCGCGCTCATGTCGCACTCCGCCGCGCTGGCGCAGGAAACCGACGCGCCGCAGGCTGAGGCGCCCGAGGGTGAAATCACCGTCACCGGCACGCGCATCCAGCGCAACGGCTACAATGCGCCGACCCCGCTCACCGTGCTCAACGCCGAGGACATGGCGGCCACGGCCCCGGCCAACGTCGCCGACTATGTGAACGACATTCCCTCGCTCGTCGGCAGCGTCACGCCCGCAAACTCGAACCTCAACATCAGCGCCGGCACGGCAGGCGTGAACGCGCTCAACCTGCGCGCGCTCGGCTCCGCGCGCACGCTGGTGCTACTTGACGGCCAGCGCTCGGTCGGCTCCACCATGGGCGGCCTGGTCGACGTCAACACCTTCCCGCAGGGTCTGATCAAGAGCGTTGAGATCGTCACCGGCGGCGCCTCGGCCGCTTATGGCTCGGATGCCGTGTCGGGCGTGGTCAACTTCATCCTCGACAAGACCTACACCGGCCTCAAGGGCGGTGCTGAGAGCGGCATCAGCAACTATGGCGACGCCCCCAACTATCGCTTCCACCTGACCGGCGGCACGAGCTTTGCCGGCGGACGCGGCCATCTGCTGCTGAACGGTGAAATCGCTGTGAAGCAGGGCCTGCATGGCGTTCCGCGCGCCTGGAACAACCGGGGCTGGTACATGATCAACAACCCCGCTTATGTCGCGGGCAACGGTCAGCCGGAGCGTCTCGTCACGTCGGGTGCCGGTCTTAGCCAGGCCACGCCCGGCGGCGTGATCACCAACACGATCTTTCGTGGCACGCAATTTGGCGAGGGCGGCGCCCTGAGCCAGTATAATTTCGGCACCAATCGCGATCCCTGGCAGATCGGCGGCGACTGGCAGTCCACGCAGGTCAACGGCTTCCAGTCGCTCGATCCGCAAGAGAACCGCAAGAGCGTGTTCGGCCGGTTGAGCTTTGACGTCACCGACAACATCAACGTCTTCGTGCAGGGCAACTATGCCCGTTCGGACAATCTCGGCTGGCTGGGCGTGCAGCTCAATCAGGCGAACGTGACGATCCGCTCGGACAATGCCTTCATCCCCGAGCCGCTGCGCACGCAGCTTCGCAATGCCGGCGTCACCCAGTTCACACTGGGCACCTCGAACGCTGACCTGCCGATCCGTAAGAATGACACGCAGCGCGAGCTGCAGCGTTATGTGGTCGGCGTGAACGGCAGCTTCGGTTTCCTCGCCGGTGAGGCCCGCTGGGACGTCTATTATCAGAAGGGCATCAGCAACACGCGCGAGATGGCGCGCGACATCACGAACAATGCCCGGCTCGCTTTGGCGCAGGATGCGGTGTTCGCACCTGCGGGTAACGCGCTCGGCGTGCCCGTGGGCACGATCGTGTGCCGCTCCTCGCTGACGGCGCCCACCAATGGTTGCGTTCCGCTCAACCGCCTCGGCACCACTGTCGCCAGCCAGGCCGCGCTCAATTATGTGCTCGGCAATCCCTTCCGGAAGCAGAAGTTCGAGCAGGATGTGGTGGCAGCGAACCTGTCGTTCGATGCGTTCAGCCTGCCGGCCGGCTCGGTCTCGGTCGCGATCGGCGGCGAACACCGGCGCGAGAAGGTGTCCGGCTCGGTGCCGACCGAGTTTCAGAGCGGCTGGTTCGTGGGCAACTTCCTGCCCAGCAAGGGCGCCTATAATGTGACCGAAGGCTATATCGAGCTGCTCGTCCCGGTGATCGAGGGTCTGGACC
>JAFKLU010000007.1 GCA_017304105.1 Sphingomonadales bacterium | reverse complement strand
CGCGCACCCTTCAGCGGCTTGCTCGCCCCAAACTCCGCACGAAGCGCCATCAGACCCGGCATCTCCGTCTCGGCTATCTCAATCTCCTTCCGGCCAAAACCAGAAAGGCTAAGGTCGGCTACAATGTAATCCTGGGCCAGGGTTGCCACTGACTTGTCTCCTCGCGAGTGAATAAAGGGCCCACCGCACCCGAGGCAGCGAGCAAACGCCCGTGCGCCTTACCAACCGATGGCGCGAGCTGCAAATATAAAGCTATCTTTATATCTTTTGGACGGAACGACCAGCCCCTGCCCTGCCCGGCAGGCGCATACCGCAACCTTCGCTGCGTTGATCACGCGCGAAGGAAAAGCGCTTCGACCAGCCGGGAACGAGCGGTCGTGATCCGTATCTTCCTGCCGCAGCCCGCTCAACGGGCGGCGACGATGCCCCCTGCGGCGGCGCAGCGCGGCGCGGGCAGTTGCGGATCCATACCCGCACGTTGCGCGAGGCTCACAAGGTCCGCCTTGCTCTTTGGCGCGGCTTCAGCCTGCATGATGATCGCCTCGAAATCGGCGCATTCGAGGCCCTGCACGCCATTGCCATATTTGTTGGCCATGAGCACACCAAGCCGGTCATAGGCCTTGAGGGCCGCATTGCCGCTCTGGCTGACCTTGAACTCGCGGACGAGTTCCTCGCCCACCGCGCGCAGCACCGGCCGGTGCGCCGCGATGAAGCGATTATAAATGCCGGAAATATCCGTGCCCCTGGCCTGGCAGCGCAACGTCGCCACCATGAGCATGATCTCGAATTCCTTGACTTGCGCGGCCTCGACCAGCGCCTGATTCCAGCATCGCTGCGCCTGCACCGGAGTGCCGATCGCCGCCGCCATGATCGCGCCCGCCATGACGGCACCGCGCAGCATCCCTATCCCCACGAGATTGCCCCCCTTTGGCAAATCAATGCCGATGGAGCAGAATAACCCGGCCACCCGTGGCGGGCAACAGATGAATGGCAGGGAAAGGCGCCCGCTGCGACTCGCCGCGCGAGCGCTTTTTTTCCTGTTTTTCGCTTAACGGGCAAGCGCCAGCCTTGGCACGCAGCGCTTATTGTCGCGCACCGGGTCCGATCCCGAGCGCACCGCCAGATCGAGCAACGCCGCGCGGCTCGCCGACGCGCCGTTTGCCTTGCCGATCAGCGCCTTGAACTCCTCGCAGCTCAACGCACCAATGCCCGAGCCATAGCCGTTCGCGAGCGATGTCACGAAGCGGTCATAGGCATCGAGTGCGGCCTTGCCCCTGAGGCCTTCGCCCGTGAACTTGCCCCGGAGCTCGTCATTGATGCCGGTCAGCACCGCGCGCTTCTCGCGGATGAACCGGTTATAGTCGCCAGACAGGTCGACACCCTTGATCTGGCAGCGCAGTGTGGCGACCATCAGCATGGTCTCGAAGTCGCGCACCTGCGCGGCCTCGACATGCGCCGGCGACCAGCAGGCAGCGACCGCCTGCGTGCTCGCGCAGCCAAGGGAAAAGGTCGCGGCAGCGGCCGCGATCACACCTTTGAATTTCATGTAGTCCTCCGCATTACACCCGATGTCGAGTGTCGCCGGACGGCTTTGCGGACTTATTGCTGAAACGGGTTAAGCGACTCTTATGGAGCCTGCGTCCGGCCCTGCACCCGCGTGCCGTCAGGCGTGGCCGCTGCTCGTCGCGAGCATGGCGGGATCGATGCCCTCCAGCTCGAACGCGCGCGTCCAGCGCTGGTGCGGGGGCAGCGCGAACAGCGGCCTGGGATTAACACCGCTCACATACCAGCCCGGCGCCGCCAGCTCCCGCTCCAGCTGGCCCGCCCCCCAGCCCGCATAACCGAGCGCCACCAGATATTCTGCGGGGCCCCTGCCCCGCGCGATCGCATTGAGGATTTCCAGCGATCCGGTCAGCGCGATGTCATCGGCAACGACATGGCTGTCCTTCGCCATCCAGTCCCGGCTGTGCAGCACGAAGCCGCGCCGCGGCTCAACCGGGCCGCCGGCAAGCACCACGCTGTCGGCCATGTCGCTGGTCTCGATATCGAAGGACGAGAGCAGCGCATGCAGGCCGATATTCTCCATCGGCTCGTCAAGCGCGATGCCGAGCGCGCCGCCTTCATCA
>JAFKLU010000006.1 GCA_017304105.1 Sphingomonadales bacterium | reverse complement strand
CCGCGTCGAACTCCTCACGGCTGACGAAATCGACGTCGCCGATCCATTCCCTGGCGCGCTCGCGAGCATTGCTCTCGAACTCACCGGTCACGCCGGCGACCGTCCCGGCCGCGCCGTTGATGATCTTCGAAAGATCGTCGAAAAACCGGTTTTCACTCTGCATCTGTCTCGTTCCTTTGCCGCGTGGAAGCGGTGCGTGCCCTAGATTTGGGTGCTGACGGCTGCCGGGGCAAGCCTTTCCGCGTCCGGATTGCGCTGGTCGATCTCATAGGCAAGGCCGCTCGCAAAGCCCAGCCACACCAGATAGGGCACCATCAGCCAGGCAGCGAGCGAGCGGATGCGGCCGAACAACAGGGTGGCAACGATGGCCAGCAGCAGGATCACGAGGATCAGATAGAAGGCCAGGGTTGCCTCGTGCGCGGCAAAGAACAGCGGTGACCAGGCGAGATTGCACAGGAGCTGGACGATGAAGACCGTGACGGCGAGGCCCCGGCCTTTCGCCCCGCGCGCATGGAGGATCATGGCGAGCGCCAGCCCCATCAGCAGATAGAGGATCGGCCAGACGAGCGCGAAGACCCAGCCGGGCGGCGTCAACTCCGGCTTGTCGAGCGCGGCGAACCAGCGATTGCCATAGCCGCTATTGGCGAGGAAGCCCGACGCGAGGCCAAGAAACTCGATTGCCGGCACGGTGACCAGCACCCAGCGCATGAACGACAGACGCAACTGCCCATGAGAGGCGAGACTGTTCATGCGTCCCTCCGGACGCGCTGCTGCTCCATCGCGAATCCCCCACACCCGGTTTTCCGCCAATTGCATTGGGGCGTGGCGGGACGCTTCGCAAGGGAATAGTTGGGCGGCGCACGGCCCGGAGCCTGCCCGCGCATACGGGATCGGCGCTCCTGCGATCAGGCCGCGGGCTGACCGCCCTTGCGCCCGGCGATCAGGAATTCGACATTGCCTTCCGGTCCGGTGATCGGGCTCTGCGTGATGCCGAGCACGTCCCAGCCCGGCTGCGCGGCGAGCCAGGCGTGTACATCCTCGCATACGCGCGCGTGTACGGCTGGATCGCGGACCACGCCGCCCTTGCCGACATCGGCGCGGCCGGCCTCGAACTGGGGCTTGATGAGCGCGACCAGCAGCGCGCCGGGGGCCGCGAAGGTCAGCGGGCGCTCCAGCACCTTGGCGAGGCCGATGAAGCTCGCGTCGCACACGATGATGTCGATAGGCTCGGGGATGTGCTCGGCCGTCAGGATGCGGGCGCTGGTCTGCTCGTGGACGATGACGCGCTCATCCTGCCGCAACTTCCAGGCAAGCTGGTTGGTGCCGCTGTCGACGGCATAGACGCGCGCGGCGCCGTTCGCGAGCAAAACGTCGGTGAAACCGCCAGTCGAGCTGCCGACATCCATGCCGACGCGGCCGGTGACGTCGAGGCCGAAATGCTCAAGCGCATGGGCGAGCTTGAGGCCGCCGCGCGAGACCCAGGGATGATCGCGGCCCTTGAGCGTGATCGCCGCATCCTCGGTGACGGTGTGCCCGGCCTTGTCGATCGCCTTGTCGCCGACGAGGACATTGCCGGCCATGATGAGCGCCTGCGCACGGGCGCGGCTCTCCGCGAGGCCGCGCTCGACGAGGAGCTGATCGAGGCGCTTTTTCGCAGTCCCCGCCCGCTTCCCTGAAGGGAGATTTTCCGCCACGCTCAGGCCTTCACCAGATCGGTCAGGGTCGCCGGGGTCAGCACTTGCGGCAGCACCTCGGGCTTGTCCGCGCCGGGGGCATAATAGAGGTAAAGCGGCACGCCGGAGCGACCATTGGCCTCCAGGAAGCGGGTGATTGCAGGATCGGCATTGGTCCAGTCGCCCACCATCACCTCAACGCCGGCCTTGCCGAACGCGGCCTTCACCGCCGCCTGATCAATGGCATTGGCCTCGTTGACCTTGCAGGTGAGGCACCAGTCGGCGGTGAAATAGAGGAAAACGGGCTTGTTCGCCGCGCGCAGCTCGGCAAGCTTCGCTTCGCTGAAGGGCGCGCCCGCCACCTCCGCGCCTCTCGCCGGCCGATCGGAACGCACCAGCGGCGGCGCGGCCAGCGCGGCGGTGCCGAGCAACAGGGCGCCCACGCCCGCAGCCGCCCAGTTCACGCGCCTGCCTGCATGCTG
>JAFKLU010000005.1 GCA_017304105.1 Sphingomonadales bacterium | reverse complement strand
CTGCACCGCCGATTCCGGCAGCACCGCCGCCTCGACCCGCTCCAGCGCGATCTGGGCATTGGCGAAGCCGCCCGGACGCAGCACCTCGTTATAGGGAAGCGCGATCCGCACGATGCCCTGCCGGTTGGTCTGGTCGACCACCGGGGAGACCTGCCACACATGCCCCTCGAAGCTCTGGGTCATGCCGACCGGCGTGACCCGCGCAAGCGTGCCTTCCTTGAGGCCGGCCAATTCATTCTCGGAAAGCAGCGCACGCATCTCCATCTCGCCGCCACGGGCGATACGGAACAGCACGCCGCTGCCGGCCCCGACCACCTGGCCCGGCTCGACGGCGCGCGTCAGCACGAGGCCACGCTCGGGCGCGCGGATGTCGAGGCGGCCGACCTGGGCACGCATCTGGTTGAGCTGCGCGATCGCGACATTGACGCGCGCGACGGCGGCGTCGCGGGTCGCTGTGCGCTGGTCGATGTCCGCCTTGGAAATGAAGCCGTCGCTCACCAGCGCGCGGGCGCGGTCCAGATTGGCCTGGGCGAGCTTGGCGTCGGCGCGGCTCACCTCAACCTGAGCGGCCAGCTGCTCGATCTGCTGCGATTGAACGGAGCGCTCGATCGTGGCGAGGATCTGCCCCGCGCCGACCCAGTCGCCAGGCTGCACGTGGACCGCCAGCACGCGGCCGCCCTCACCCACGACGCCGACAGGCATGTCGACCCGCGCGGCGAGCGATCCGGTTGCATTGGCCATGCGCGTCACAGATTCCTGACCCGGCACGGCGACCGTCACCAGCGGCACCTGGCTCACGTCCCCACCGGCATCGGCGCTGTGGCCGAACATCCGATAGGCAACGAGCGCGAGGGCCGCCAGCAGGACGCCGGCGCCGACGATGAGCAGGAGGCGCCGGCGCTTGCGACGGGTTTCCTCATCGACCGTCTGATCGGCCAGCATCGTGTCGTATTTCATGTTCGTTTCATAGTTCATGATTGGGCCGCCCTGACGCCTGGATGCGCATCGTGGTTCGCGCTGTATTACCCGAATATATCACTTCCGACAAGCCGGATTCGAAGAAACTTCGCAAGTGCAACATTTCTTCGGCCCGCTAGCCACGTTTGTTTCGCAGCGCCCCGGCCATGACGCCGCAAGTCAGATGAACAGGGCCTTAAGCCTGCGGCCTGCTCATGGTCGATTTTGGACGTTTGCCGCGCAAATGCCGCGCGCCTTGTAGACTTGGTCTACTCGCTGTCAATGCGATTCGGGAGAGAGTGGAAGGCCGACCGCAGAGGATGCCGAGCCTGTTGCAGGAGCGCAGCCGAGCCGAGCGAGTGACGCCGGTCTCACCGCCCCATGCGGCGCTGGGTCTTCCCGTAGCGCATCTTGCGCGTGCCCGGCTTGCCCTCTGTCGCACGGCCCTGATAGCGGCCAGCGCTCGCCGTCACTTGCTGATCGGCCGGCAGCCCGAGTTCCTCCGCCTCCAGCTTGCGGATTTCGTCGCGCAGGCGGCCCGCTTCCTCGAATTCGAGGTCGGCGGCAGCCGCGCGCATCTTCTTCTCCAGCTCCTCGATATAAGCGCGCAGATTATGGCCCACGAGATGCGGCGCATCTTCCAGGCCGGTGTCGACCGTCACCTGATCCTTGCTCGCGACATGGGCGATGATGTCGCCGATCTGCTTGCGCACGCTTTCCGGCGTGATGCCGTGCTCGGCATTATAGGCCATCTGCTTCTCGCGGCGCCGGCTCGTCTCATTGAGCGCCCGCTCCATGCTGCCCGTGATCCGGTCGGCATAGAGGATGACGCGCCCGTCCACGTTGCGCGCCGCGCGGCCGATGGTCTGGATGAGGCTGGTCTCCGAGCGCAGGAAGCCTTCCTTGTCCGCGTCCAGAATGCCGACCAGACCGCATTCGGGAATGTCGAGCCCCTCGCGCAGCAGGTTGATCCCGACCAGCACGTCGTACACGCCAAGGCGCAGGTCGCGGATCAGCTCGATGCGCTCCAGCGTCTCCACGTCGCTGTGCATGTACCGCACCTTGAGGCCCGCCTCGTGCATGAACTCGGTCAGGTCCTCGGCCATGCGCTTGGTGAGGGTGGTGACGAGCGTGCGATAGCCCTTCTCCGCCGTGATCCTCGCCTCGTTGATGAGGTCGTCGACCTGATCCTCGACCGGCTTG
>JAFKLU010000004.1:2393-4557 GCA_017304105.1 Sphingomonadales bacterium | reverse complement strand
GCGTGCGGGATCGCCGCCTTTCTCCAGTGTCATGACGACGCCGTTGCCGCCCGATTAAATTGCCGCGAGCTTGCCCGGCCCGATCTGCTTGCCGATCAGTTCCGGGCCGATGGCAAGCGCGGGCAGGCTGTCGTCCACCAGGCTGCCGGGCCGGGTGCCGGCCAGCAGCAGCTCTTGCGCTCCCTGCGCCTTGTGCGCGGGCGAAAGCAGGGAGAGCTTGGCGATCGTGGGTTCGGCGGCGATGGAAAGCGTGCGCGCGAACGCTGGCGGGGTGCCCCACCAGCCCTTCCAGCGGAAGAAGAGATGGGTGTCCACAGCCGTCACCTTGTCCAGCGAGGCGCTCCAATAGGGCATGACCCAGTCGGTGTGGTAATGCGTCGCATGGCCGACCGGCTTGTAAACGTCGCCGGCGAGCATCTTGCCGGCGAGATCCCGCGCGCGCTCCCAGGCGCCGGCGGAGGGGATGCGTGCCATGGCGCCATCGCAGGTGAAGGTGAACTGGCAGCCGGTCACCCGCTCCTGCCCCTGGAAGACGACGCCGCAGACCGTCTTGGGGAAAGCGGGATGGCGCAGCCGGTTGAGCACGACCTGACCGACGGCGCGCTCTCCGCGCGGATCGTCGCCTGCTTCATAGATCATCGCGGCGGCAAGGCAGTCCCTGGCCCGCTCCAGCGCCGCTTCGTCACCGGAGAATTTGAAGGCGCGCGCGGCGGGATTGGGATCGGTCGAGAAGGGGATGGCGGCATTGAGCTTGCGCGCTTCGTCCGGCTTGGAGGCATCCAGCGTCAGCGGTTCGACCTTGGGGAGCGGGGCATCGGGGGGCCGCACGGTGGCGCCTGTGGTCGCATCGGCATTCGGGTCCTGCGGCCGGCCCTTGAGGCCGAGCATCGCCAGACCCAACGCGGTGACTATGGCGGCGATGAGGACAATGGCGGCCCGTCGCCGGCCGGACGTCGGCCCCTGCAATGTCAAACTCGGGCTTGTCATGCGCCTTTCCTGCGAACGGCGCGCTATGTGTGCGCTGATGCGCCGGAAAGCAAGCGCGCTGGCGGCAAAGCGGCCTCATTGCGCGCGAGGCGTCTCATTTCGAGATGATCCCCCAGCCCACGGGGAGAGGGCTCCATGACGAGAAAACTGGCATTAAGGGAGCGTGGCTCGGGGGCGAGGGCTGTTAGGCTCCCCTCCCAACCCTCTCCCCCGAAGGGGCGAGGGCTTTTCATGCGGATCGAGCGAGCGCTCAGGCTTACGGCAGGAAGTCCTGCACGGAGAGATAGCGCTCGCCGGTGTCGTAGTTGAAGCCGAGCACGCGGCTGCCGGCGGGGAGTTCGGCGAGCTTCTGGGCGATGGCGGCGAGCGTGGCGCCCGACGAGATGCCGATCAGCAGGCCTTCCTCGCGGGCGGCGCGGCGGGCATATTCCTTGGCGTCATTGGGATCGACCTGGATGGCGCCATCGAGGAGTGCCGTGTGCAGGTTGGCCGGGATGAAGCCCGCGCCGATGCCCTGGATCGGGTGCGGACCCGGCGCGCCGCCGCTGATGACCGGGGAGAGCGTGGGCTCGACCGCGAACACCTTGAGGCCCGGCCACTTCTCCTTGAGCACCTGCGCGCAGCCGGTGATGTGGCCACCGGTGCCGACGCCCGTGACGAGCGCATCGATCGGCGTGTCGGCGAAGTCGGCGAGGATCTCCTGTGCCGTGGTCTTCACATGCACGTCGATGTTGGCCGGGTTCTAGAACTGCTGCGGCATCCAGGCGCCCGGCGTCGAGCCCACGATCTCCAACGCGCGTTCGATCGCGCCCTTCATGCCCTTCTCGCGCGGCGTGAGGTCGAAGCTCGCGCCATAGGCCAGCATCAGGCGGCGGCGCTCAACGCTCATGCTCTCAGGCATCACGAGGATGAGCTTGTAGCCCTTCACCGCCGCGACCATGGCGAGGCCGATGCCGGTATTGCCCGAGGTCGGCTCGACGATCGTGCCGCCCGGCTTCAGGCTGCCGTCCTTCTCCGCCGCCTCGATCATCGAGAGGGCGATGCGGTCCTTGATCGAGCCGCCGGGATTGCCGCGCTCGGACTTTACCCAGACTTCGCCATCGGGAAAGAGCCGGCTCAGGCGGATGTGCGGCGTGCCGCCGATCGTATCGAGAACGGAAGAGACTTTCATGGCATG
>JAFKLU010000004.1:0-2373 GCA_017304105.1 Sphingomonadales bacterium | reverse complement strand
GATCGGGCGGATCGAAGGTGCGCGCGTTGCGCAGCTCCGGGAAGAGCCGCGACCACCAGATGGTGATGAGGATGGCCCCCGCGCCGCCGAGGATCACCGCCGCGACCGGGCCGATCAGCGCCGCGAGGAAACCGGATTCCGCCTCGCCCAGTTCGTTCGACGCCGAAATGGTCATCATGGACACGCTGGAAACGCGTCCGCGCATTTCATCCGGCGTATGAAGCTGGATGAGGGACTGGCGCACGAACACCGAGAACATGTCGGCGCTTCCCCAGGTCGCCATGGCCGCGAGCGCGACCAGCATGGCGGCCTGCTGCGGGAGGAAGGCGGTGATGCCGAAGGCGATGGTGGCAAGGCCGAACACGCCGACCGAGATCAGCATCTTGAGCCCGACATTGCTCCTGATCGGGCGGAAGGAGAAATACAGCGCGGTCAGGCCCGCGCCGATGCCGGGCGCGGCGGCCAGATGGCCGAGTCCCGCCGAACCGATATGCAGGATGTCGCGCGCATAGACCGGGAGCAGGGCCGTGGTGCCCGCGAGCAACACGGCAAAGAGATCAAGCGTGATCGCGCCGAAGACGAGCCGGTTCGTGCGCACATAGGAAAAGCCGTCGAGCACCTGGCGGATCGGATGGCGATCACGCTGGGGCGGCGCCTGCCGAACCTTGCCGACAAGGATCAGCGCCAGCACGGCGGCGAGGAACAGGCCCGCGCTGAACATATAAACTGAATGCGATGGCCCTCGGTAGCAGATGCTTGGGCACGATATTGGGTGCGAGCGAACCCAGCGCCGGCCCCTGAAAGGCCCGGCACAGGCCGAGCAGGGCGGCGACGGCGAAGATGAGCGGCAGATTGATCCAGCCCTCATAGCTGGCCAGCGCGAGCACGCCGGCGCACAGCAGCAGCCCGCTGAGCGTCACCATGGCGACGCGGGTGCGCTGGAAATAGTCTGCGGCGAGCCCGCTGAACGGCGTCATCACGAACAGTACGGAGAACTGGATGAGGCCGATGATACCGAGCTGCGCGGCGGCCTGCGCCGGCGGCATGGTGAGCCGCGCGAGATTATAGGCCTGCCAGGCGATGATGAGGGTCATGCCCGTCGCGCCGAGGATGGTGGACAGGCGAACGAGGAGGAAGGCGCGGAAGGCGCCGATCTGCATCGGGTGAGTCAGATGCGAGAGTGCGTGGTCCTCGTCAGACTCGTTCGAGAGAGGGGCAGCCATGATGTGCTCCTAGGCGCAAGGAACGGAGCTGCGCAACGGCGCAAAGCTTGGCCGAGATAAAGTTCGCCTGTGCCCGCCATGCGCCGGGCTGCGGCGTCACCGCGCGCCGCAGGCAGGATGAGGCGCGACGCGATGGCGGAGGACTTTGTCCAAGCCGGTCCGTCAGGGGCAGGCGGACCGGCCGTTCGTCAGGCGAAATTGGGATCTTTCTTGCGGCGGCGCATGATGGCGCCCGTCAGGGCCATGCCCGTGAGGAGCAGCCCCCAGGTGGCCGGTTCCGGGATTGCGCCCGGAGAATTGACGACCGGCTTTTCCGGGAGGGGCAGGATACCGGGCGTTACCTGCACATAGCCGCCGAACCAGTCGCCCCAGCAATTGGCGCAGCTATAATCCCCCGTGAAGCGCAGGGAGACATTGCCCGCTGCGGCGTAGCCTGTCGCCTTGAAGTAGCTGGACGTGTTCACGGCGAAATCCGACGCGATCGACTGGCCGCCGAGAAAGAGATCCGTGAACGCGATCTTGGGCGAGCCATGAATATAGATTTCGATCTTGCTGTCGGTCGGCACGGTGAAGTCTAGAGTCTGATCCACCGGCGAAAACTGCGATATGCCGACGCCCCAATAATCGATGCCGGCCCAGTAGCTGGCCGGACTGGTGATGGGATCGGTGATGTAGGTCGTTGCCAGTGCCGGGGCGGCTGCGAGGGAGAGCATGGCGGCGAGTGAACGGATCATCGGCGTGAACATGTCGCTTCTTTCAATTAAGCATCGGCACGGGAGTGCGGCGAATAGCGGTCGAGTCTGTATTTCCGGTTGCCATGGGACGACTTGATGGCAGAATTTTGATGGAGCCGTCGCGAAGCCCAAAAAAATTGGCCCGGCGGGAACCCACGCTCCGCCGGGCCAAGGGTGAGCACTGGGGGTTGAACCAGCGCCCTCGGGTCGCAGGCTTTCGACTAAAGTATAAGGGTTAACGGCGCGCTAACGCTGTTTCGGATCGTCGCGCGGGCGGCGAAATCATCTGCCACCCGGCAGAATTGATCCGAGCGCTCTTCAGGCCGGATTGATGAAGCTGTCGAGCACGCGCTTGAGGCCGCCATCGCCCCCTATCGCCGCGCGCCCTACCGCTGGATCGATGTCCACGAGGGGCT
>JAFKLU010000003.1 GCA_017304105.1 Sphingomonadales bacterium | reverse complement strand
AGGGCGCCATCGCCATCCGGAGCGGGGAGCGCCATACCGCGCAGGCAGCGCCGGGCCTGGGTGTCTCGACTTCGCTCGACACGAACGGGATGAGCCTGCTTCCATCGATCAGAGGCAAACTCTAACCGCCCCTGCCCCCCACCAGCAGCCAGCACCGGATGGCGCTCGCCAGATTGGGCGGCTCGGCAGCCGCGATCCGCGCCGCGTCGATCCGGCCGACCAGCGCGCTCAGCGGCAGTTCCCGGGCACGCGCCTGATCCTCCAGCGCTCGCCAGAAGACCGGCTCCAGGCTGATCGAGGTGGTGTGCCCGGCAATGGTCATGCTGCGCTTGACCGGCCCGGCATAGAGCGGCGGCTGATCCTCCACCGCGCCCGCCTCAATACATGTGCTGACCGCCGTTGATCGACATGGTCGATCCCGTCACGAAACCCGCATCCTCGCTGCACAGGAAAGCAACGCCGCGCGCGATTTCCTCGGCGTGGCCCAGACGGCCGACGGGGATTCGCGCCACGATCTTCTCCAGCACCTGCGCGGGAACCGCGGCCACCATGTCCGTGTCGATATAGCCCGGCGCGATCGCGTTCACGGTCACGCCGTAGCGCGCGCCTTCCTGCGCCAGCGCCTTGGTGAAGCCATGAATGCCGGACTTGGCGGCGGCATAGTTTACCTGGCCATATTGCCCGGCCTGTCCATTGATGGAGCCGATGTTGACGATGCGGCCCCAGCCGCGCTCGCGCATGCCGGGGAAGGTCGCCTTGGCCATGTTGAAGCAGCCGCCGAGGTTGATGCGCATCACCTCGTTCCAGTCCTCGAAGCTCATCTTGGCGAGCACGCCGTCGCGGGTGATGCCGGCATTGTTGACGACCACGTCCACCGGGCCGAGATCCGCCGCCACCTTCGCGCAGCCATCCAGGCAGGCCTGATGATCGCCCACGTCCCACTTATAGGCTGCAATGCCGGTCTTCTCGGTAAAAGCCCGGGCCTTCTCGTCATTGCCGGCGTAATTCGCCGCAACCGTATAGCCCATGTCGCGCAAGGCCAGGCTGATCGCTTCTCCGATGCCGCGCGTTCCGCCGGTCACGATCGCCACTCTGCTCATGCACACCCTCTCCCGATGCCGTTCAAACCCAACCGGCGAGTTCGCTCTCAAGCAGCCGGCCATACATGGCAATAGCGTCCGGCTCGGCGTTTAGACAGGGCAAAAAGGCGAAGGTCTCACCGCTCGCCGCCAGGAATGTCTCCTCTCCCCGCATGGCGATTTCCTCCAGCGTCTCCAGGCAGTCGGCCGAGAAGCCGGGCGTGACCACCGCCACCGAGCGCACGCCCTGCGCGGGCAGCGCGGCAAGCACGGTGTCGGTCGCCGGCTCCAGCCACTTGGCCCGGCCGAATCGCGACTGGAACGTGGTCATCACCTCGCGCCCCAGCGCCTCGCCAAGCAGGCGCGCGGTCTTGCGGCATTGGCAATAATAGGGGTCGCCCAGATCGAGCGTGCGCTGCGGCATTCCGTGGAAGCTCGCGACGATTCGCTCGGGCGTGAAGGGCAAGGCCGCGAGTTGCGCCCGGATGCGTTCGGCGAGCGTCGCGATATAGGCGGGATGGTCGTGATAGGCGGGCAGCGTGCGAATCGCCGGCTGCCAGCGCATAGCGGCCAGTGCCCGGCCGACCTCGTCCATCACGGTCGCGGTCGTGGCGGCGCTATATTGCGGATAGAGCGGCGCGATGACGATGCGGTCATGGCCGCTCTCCTTGAGCGCCCTCAGCCGGTCGCCAATGGCCGGAGAGCCATAGCGCATCGCCCAGTCCACCGTGACGGCACCGTCCATCGCCGCGTGCAGCCGCTCGGCCGTGTCGCGCGTGTGGACCGCCAGCGGCGATCCGCGGTCGGTCCAGACCTGCTGGTAGGCATGAGCGGATTTCTTCGGCCGCGTGGTGAGCACTATGCCGCGCAAGATGGGCTGCCAGATGAACTGGGGGATCTCGACCACGCGCGGATCGGAGAGGAACTGCGCGAGATAGCGCTTCACCGCCGCCGGCGTGGGCGCATCCGGCGTGCCGAGATTGACGAGCAGCACCGCCACCTTGCCGAACGCGACAGGCGGATGATCGGAAGACGTCGGGTTCATGCAGCGGATTCCATCAGGGGTAGTCGACGATAGCGCTTGCCGGTGATCGTCGAAAGCG
>JAFKLU010000002.1 GCA_017304105.1 Sphingomonadales bacterium | reverse complement strand
ATTTTGTCCTCCCGGCAGAACTAAGACGTTGGCCTACCGGGCGCGCCTTACATCTTTTCGATCAGCAGCGGCGAAGCCTTTGCGCCCGGCCGAGTCTCCGGGCGGCTGAACGGTTTGCGCGGGGGAGCGAGGCCGATCTCAGGGGTAGCGCGAGAAGTCCTGCTCCTGCGAGGTCAGGAATTCCAGCAGCACGGGCTTGCCGGCCTGCGTCGCCGCCACGCCGCGCTGGATCGCGGGGATGATGTCCTCGACCTTGGCGATGCGCTCGCCATGGCCGCCGAGAGCCCGGGCGAACTCCGCGTAATTGCCGCCAATGTCGGTCGAGCGATATTTCTCCGTCGCAGTCGGCATCACATTCAGCTCCATCGCCATGGAGCTGTTGTTGAGCAGGATGGACATGATCGGCAGCCGCTCGCGCACCGCCGTCTCGAAGTCCATGCCGGTGAAGCCGATCGCCGCATCGCCCCACACGTTAATGCAGAGCTTGTCCGGGCAGGCCAGCTTGGCGCCGAGTGCGAGGCCGAGGCCATAGCCGAGCTGCGTGGTCTTGCCCCAGCCGAGGAAGGTGTGCGGGGCGCGCGTCTTCCAGAAGGGGCTGAGCTGGTCGCGCGGGCTGCCCGCATCATGGGTGATGATCGTGTTGGCCACATCCACCGTGTTCTGCAGGTCCCAGAGCACGCGATAGGGCGTCATCGGCTCCTGATCGCTGGTGAGCTTGGGCAGCCACTTGGCGAACCAGTCGTCGGCGACGCGCTTGATCTCGGCGGTCACGTCGCTCGCGTCCTTCGGCGTTCCGCCCCGGATCGCCTTGCACGCCTCAATGAGCGCACGCAGCGTCAGCCTGGCATCGCCGATGAGCGCGACTTCGGTCTCCACATTGCGATTGAGCTCGACCGGATCGAGCGTCGCATGGATCACGCGCTTGCCGGTTGGCATCCGAATGCCGAAGGCGGTGGCGGTGAAGGAGCAGCCCGCGCCCAGGATCACGTCCGCTTCCTCCAGGAAGTAGCGCACCTGATAGGGCATGGCCGCGCCGCCCGATCCGAGCGAGAGCGGATGCGTCTCGTCAAAGCTGCTCTTGCCCGGCAGGCTGGTGCACACCGGAATGGCGAGCAACTCCGCCAGTTCCTTCAGTTCGGCATAGGCGTCGGCCCAGTGGATGCCCTGTCCGGCGTAGAGCACCGGCCGCTTCGCCGCGCACAGCATTTCCGCCGCGCGCCGCACGCTCTCCCCGTCGGGGCCGAACTTGGTGCGCAGCACCGGCTGGTAATCCACCTGCGCGCCATCCTGCTCCAGCACGTCATGGGGCAGCTCGACGAGCGCTGGCCCGCCGCGGCCGTTGCGCAGCGCGGTGAAAGCGCGGCGCAGCACGGCGCTGGTGTGCGCGGGGAAGTTCAGCGGCTCGGCGGATTTGGTGATCTGCGCCATGTTGCGCACGCTGTTATAGTTGCGCCCGACATGCTGGATCGGGGTCGCATAGCCGCCGGGCATGAACAGGATGGGCACGCTCTCGCCATAGGCCTGCGCCACGCCCGCATAGGCGACTTCCGCGCCCGGCCCGTGCTGGCAGGTGAAAACGCCGAGCTTCTCGCCCTTGCTCAGGCGCGAATAGGCGTCCGCCATGTGCAGGCCGATGCGCTCCTGGCGAGGGATGATGGTGCGGATGTCGCCGGCGGCCGCCGCCTCGAGCAGCGCATTGCGCGGATAGCCGAACAGCACCTCGACGCCTTCACGCTTCAGGATCTCGACGATGGCATCGCAGGTTTTCATCCGCTCTATCTCCCAGTTTCTTGCTTCGGCGCCCGTCCTTCATCGGAATCGCGTTCGCCGGACGGCGCCGCGATTTCCCTAGGGCCCCGCCGGGCGGCTGGCTAGAAAATTGGTTGATCCGCACGACGATTTTTCCGCGCGGGAGGCGGACGTGAAACGGGCGAAAAATGATTTTCCGCTTGTCGTACATGCCGGTTTCGCGCAGATTTCCAGCATCAAGAGGGGAGGGGGCTTCTCGACGATGAGCTTGCGCGCATCCGTGTCGACCTCGCGAAAACGCCCGGCCAGACTGGCGGCGCTGCTGGCCTGCGCGCTGGCGCTCTGCTCCCCGGAGGGCGTATCTGCCCAGCCAGCCTGCAGATGCGGATTTGTGGGGCGCGCAGGCCGAGCTGATCGGCAACTGCGTGGCCCTGCTGCCTGAGGCTGCCATGGACCGGCCCAACGTCTATGCCGTCGCCATCGCGCCCCTCGGCACGCAGACCCTGTTCTCGCGCGAGGCGAAGACGGCGCTGCAGAAGCTGGCTGCGAACTATGGCGGCACGGCGAAAGGCGGCATCCTCCTCTCGAACGGTGCGGCGGACCTCATGCGCGTGCCGCTCGCCACGCAGGGCAATGTCGCGCAGGTGCTGGGGGAGATCGGCCGCAGGACACAGGCCGGACGGGACGACATATTGATCGTCTATCTGACCTCTCACGGCGGGCCGGACGCGGTGCTGCAGAGCGCACTCCCCGGCAATCTTCCCATTCTCGCCATTTCCGCCGACTCGCTGGCCGCCGCGCTCGATCAGGCCCGCGTGCGCCGCCGCGTCGTCATCATCTCGGCCTGCTTTGCGGGGAGCTGGATTCCGGCGCTTGCCGGCGACGACACGATCGTCATTACCGCCGCGGCGGCGGACCGTACCTCCTTCGGCTGCGCGGACGACCGCCCGCTCACCTATTTCGGTGAGGCCTTCCTCAACGGGCCGTTCAGCCGCGGCGCCTCGCTGGCGGAATCCTTCGAAGGCGCCAGGAAGACGGTCGCCCAGTGGGAAGAGGAGCAGAAGCTGCCCTTCTCCCGCCCGCAGGCGTCCGTCGGCAGGAACATGCAGGCCTTCTGGCTGGCCGCGCCCCGGTCCCCCGTGCCGGTGAAGGTCGCCAAGCGGCGGTAGTGAGGGTCAGGCTGGAGAGCATTTTCGCGGGAATGTGCAATGCAATGGGCAAAGCGGGGTCGGCAACAGCACTTCGCGTTCGCCCTGAGCGAAGTCGAAGGGGCCAACCGAGCGTGGCAAGGTCCAGTGCCCGACTTTGCTTATGAGTC
>JAFKLU010000449.1 GCA_017304105.1 Sphingomonadales bacterium | reverse complement strand
GAAATCCGGCAGGATCTCCAAAATGCTATCGGGCATGCGAAAAGGCTGGGTCTTCCGGTTTCGATGAAATTGATTGGCCGGCGCTTGGGGTATGAGGACAATCTGCCCAAAACGCGGTTGGAATTTGCTACTATCGTTGAAGTTTTGAAGGATGAACTCGAAAGCAAACTCTTCCTCTTTGTCCCACAGGAGCGCGCATCCCATTGGGAAAAGGACAACCTTCTAAGTGACAACGCTAAGGCGAAATTTCCTAAGGCCGTCGCTGAATTGCGATCAGCAGGGAACGCTTATGCTGCGGCTCTAGCGGAAGGCAGCATCTACTATTCGATGCGAGCCCTTGAGCATGGGCTGCATGCACTAGCCGACAATGTCGGTAAGAAATTCGATGTTCAAAATTGGCAGAACATCATCAACGAGATTGAATCCCAGTTAGAGGATTGGCGTAAGAACGGCATCCCAGGGATGGACAAGGCGACAAAGGATGCGCGCCTCCAATTCCTGTCTGAAGCAGCGAAAGAGTTCGCCTATTTCAAGGATGGCTGGCGCAACTATGTCGCTCACGCCAAGGTGCCATACACCGAGAACCAAGCGCTAACCGTCCTCAACCACGTCACTGATTTTATCGAACGCCTTTCGGATCAGATGGCGGAGAAGGGTTAGTGACCATCTCCAGCGCCTTATCCAAATCCTTTTCATCTTCGGATGCTTCGACCTCGCGCGCTAACTCGACGAAGCGTTTGTGGCGCTCCTCGTCGGTTAGCTTGGCTTTTGCCGGGGGCTTTTGAGTCATGGCTATGATCGCTCCTGAATCTTCTGCATCAACTCCCGAAGAAGCTCTGACAGGCGATCCTGCGCAGCTTTCATCGCGTCGCGCTGCACCTGCTCCAATAGCGCTGCCTTCGGATATTCTGGCAGTTGCACGTCAATTTGAAGCGCAAACGATGCGGTTTCATCACCGGGCCGCTTGTCAGAGACAAAGAGCGAAACGGCTGTCCCGTTATCCGTGGGCGATACGATGGTTCGTTGGACTTCTATGGCCATGATCGGTCACTCCCATAGTGGCAGTTCTAGCTGCACAGGCTCGCGCTCAGGTTCAGTGCGCGCGACCAGTTGTTTCGTAGGTCAGGCGCTTGCCCACGACACCGCGCAGCGCGATTTGCGCCCGGATGGTGTCACTGATCTCGAACTTCTCGCGGTTGTTATAGCGGAACTCGAACTCGCTGAGATACCGGTGCAGATGGTGTTCGGCGCAGTGCTGATAGATCCCCTTCATGCCCCGCTTGAAGATGCTGAAATAGCCTTCCACAGTGTTGCTGTGGATCGAGCGATCCTCAAGGTTCACATACTCGCCCTTGCCGTGGCTGGTGGTGCCATGGGCCGCAAACCACTTGCCAGCATCCCGATAGCCGCTGTGCTCGTCGGTCATGATGCGGGCTTCACGGTCAACGTTGGCGATCACAATCGGCATGATGGTTTCGGCGCGCACGTCCTCAATGACCATGGTGCGAGCCTGCCCGTTCTCACGGTCCACAAGAGCGAGAACCCTCATCTTGTGATGGAAGGCGCGACGCTTCACAGCGCCCTTCTTCTTGCCGATGAAAGTCTCGTCCACTTCAACCGCACCGCCATTGCCGCCGAACGGGGTCACGTCGCCCGAACGCATGGCCTCGCGGATGCGATGGGTAAGAAACCAAGCGGTCTTCATGCTGCACTGGAGCATGCGCTGGATTTGACGGGTGCTGACACCCTTCTTGCTGGCGCACATCAGGTGGATGACCTGAAGCCACAGATGCAGCGGAAGGTGCGAGGACTCAAAGATGGTCCCCATGCGGACGGTGAAGGGCTTGCGGCACTCATTGCACTTGTGGAGGCCAAGGCGGGTGGTCTTGCCTTCCATCCGGCGGATGCGGGCCTCGTCGCAGTTGCCGCAATGCGGGCAGACAGGGCCGTGCGGCCACAGATGCGCCTCGACATAAGCGAAGGCACCTTCTTCGGTCTTAAACTGCGGGGCGTCGAAAACGGACTTGGCCATGGGTTTGCTCCTATGGCCGAGATACTGCATTAAGGGGCGTGGTATGTCAAGTGTAACATCACCTTATCTAAAGGCCGGCGTGACCTGCTCCCCAGATTGTCCGCGATTATAAGTTAGCTCTGTTCGCGTTCTGGGCCTCATGGGCTTTGGTTGCATATTCTGATGGTGTGAGCCCGTCGAGGCTCGTGTGGGGTCGGTGCTGGTTATAGTCCTCCCGCCATGCGCTGATGATCTCGCGGGCATGACGGTAGCTGGTGAACAGATGCTCGTTGAGGCACTCATCCCTGAGCCTGCCATTGAAGCTCTCGACGAAGCCGTTCTGCATCGGCTTTCCCGGTGCGATATAGTGCCACTCGACGCCGCGATCCTGTTGCCATTTAAGCATCGCATTGCTTGTCAACTCGGTGCCGCCCTACGGATTGATCCCCCAGATCAATCCGTCACGGACGGTGTCGCTGACCACCATACAGGGGTAGCCACGATGCTCAGCGATGGCATCAAGTTCGCGGGCAACGCGCTGACCTGAGAGCGAGTTGTCGACGACCACGGCCAGACACTCCCGGCTATAGTCGTCGATGACGCACAGGATCCGGAACCGCCGTCCGTCGACCAGCGTGTCCGAGACGAAGTCCAGGCTCCAGCGTTGGTTCGGCCCCTGCGGGATCGTCATCGGTGCCCGGGTGCCCAGTGCCCGTTTGCGGCCGCCACGCTTGCGCACCGTCAGCCGCTCCTCCCGATAGACCCGGTAGAGCTTCTTCCAGTTCACATCGACGCCTTCACGCCGCAGCAGGATGTGCAGCCGACGATAGCCGAACCGGCGGCGTTCAGCCGCCAAAGACTTCAACCTGGAGCGAAGCTCCTCATCATCTCCCCGCGTCGATCGATAGCGATAGACACGCGGATCGATGCCCACCAGGCCGCAGGCTTGGCGCTGCGAGTAGCCTTTGTTCTCGATGGCCCAGTTCACGGCACTTCTCCTCGAACCGGGCGTCAGAAGTTTTTTCCGAGCATCTCGCGCAATGTCGAGACGTCCAGCATCGATTCCGCCAGCAGCTTCTTGAGCTTGGCGTTCTCCTCCGCCAGCGCCTTCAAACGCTTCGCCTCCGACACCTCCATGCCGCCATATTTGCTGCGCCACTTGTAGAAGGTCACGGCACAACTCCGCCGCCGTCAGTCCGGCCGCGTGCTCCTTCAATATACCGATGATCTGCTCTTCGCTGAACCTCGATCGCTTCACTGCCTGTCTCCTCATCTGGGAACAGGCTAACCTCAATCCGAGGACATTTCAGGGGAGCAGGTCAGTATTCCAAGCACCCGGACCTTCTCAAGATCCGCCGGCCATCATCTCCGGGCGTTGCCCGACCAAAGAAGCGCATGCGCCGGTGCGCGGACGTCGATACAGCCCCTAACTCATTAGCTGCCCGAAGGTAACCTACGACCGTCAGTGCTCAGCGATAGAGTAGCGACAGCGTCAGCGCAGCGGTAGCCACGACCAGGACGACCAGCAGCGCGCCCATCCGCGCATAGTCGGTAAAGCGATAGCCGCCCGGTCCCATCACCAGCAAATTGTTCTGGTGGCCGATCGGCGTCAGGAAATCGGAAGACGCGCCGATCAGCACTGCGAGCAGCGCTGCGTCGGGGCTGACATCGAGCAGCCGGGCAACGTCGATCGCCAGCGGCCCCATGATGACTGCGGTCGCGACATTGTTGAGGAAGATCGACAGCAACAGCGTCACCGCGCACAGCGCCGCGAGCACGCCGACCAATGGCAGGCCGGACAGCGTATCGCCGAGCCACTGCGCGGCGATCGCTGCGGCGCCGCTGTCGTCGAAGCTCTGGCCGACCGGGATCATCGCCGCGAGCAGCACGATCACCGTCCAGTCGATCGATCGGTAGATTTCCTCGCCCGGTAGCAGCTTCAGTCCTGCCAGCAGCGCGGCGGCGCCGAGAAAGGCGATGGCCGGCGAGAGCCCCGCGCATACGATCAGGGCGATCGACGAGCTGAAGATCGCCAGGATCAAAGCCGCCCGGGTCCGGGCGACGGGCGCGGGATCGAGCCGGTCGATCTCGAGCAGGCGCGCACGGGTGATGAACGTCGCCAGGTCCGCCGCCGCGCCGCGAAGATACAGCTGGTCGCCGGCGCGGATACGCATTTGCACGA
>JAFKLU010000348.1:14857-36929 GCA_017304105.1 Sphingomonadales bacterium | reverse complement strand
AACTGCTGGTCGAGGCGCTGGGCGGCCGCCGCACGGTGACCCGGCAGCGCGTGGCCAGCGTGGTCGACGAGATTGTAGGCGCGCGCGCTTATGCGAGCACGGCGACGCTGGAGGGCATCGCGCGGGATGCCTCACCAGTGGGCGCGGCGCTGCTCAGGATCGACCCGGCCTATCGGGACCGGATCCTGATCCGCCTCAAGGCCATGCCGGTCGTGCTGGGCGTGACCGAGCGCGGCGCGGCGATCGACAAGTTCGAGCAACTGATCGCCGAAAACATCCTCACCATGATCGGCTTCTATGTCGCCTTCTCGTCCGCAATCGCGATCGGCGTGGTCTACAACAGCGCCCGCATCCTCTTTTCCGAGCGGGCGCACGAGCTGGCGACGCTGCGGGTGCTTGGTTATCATCGGGGCGAGGTGGGCATCGTGCTGGTCGGCGAGCTTGCCCTGTTGGTGGCGGCGGCCGTTCCGGTCGGCTGCGTGGCAGGCTACGGCCTTGCCCAGTTCATGATGATGATGTTCAGCTCCGATCTGTTCCGCCTGCCTTTCATGCCTTCCCGCGCGAGCTACGGGCTGGCGACATTGGTGGTGCTGGCAGCGGCAATCGGGACGGCGCTCGTCGTCGCCCGGCGAGTCATGAATCTGGACATGGTGCGTGTCCTGAAGGCGAGGGAATGATGGGAGCGAGACTGAAACGCTGGCGTTGGGCCGCGCTCATCGGTGCGCTGTTCATCCTCGCGCTTGGCTACAGCTTCTGGCCCGAGGCGATGCCGGTCGATGTCGCAGCGGTCAGCAAGGGGCCGATCTCGGTGGGCGTGACGGACGATGGCGTGACGCGCGAGGAGGAGCTTTACGTCGTTTCCGCGCCGGTGACGGGCTATGCCTCGCGCATCTGGCTGAAGGCGGGCAACCGGGTGACGAAGGGGCAACTCATCACGCAGATGACGAGCCGGCCGACCGCGCCGCTCGACCGGCGCAGCCAGGAGGAGTTGCGCAATGAGGGTGTCGCCGCGCGCGCCGCCGTGCGGTCCGCTGAGGCCGCGCAGGCGCAGGCTCAGCGGGATCTTGCCCGGGCCGAGGCACTGGCCAAGGACGGCTTCGTCTCGCGCGCGCAGCTGGATGCTGCGCGGACCCGCGCCGTTGCGGAGCGGACGGGGTCGCAGCAGCGGCGCGCCGAGGTGCGGCGGATCGAGGCCCTTCTTGCCGAGCCGGGGGCCGCGGGCACGGGCCGTCCCGTCCCGGTGCGGGCGCCGGTCGGCGGATCGGTGCTGCTGGTGCCCGCGCAGAGCGAAGGGGTGATCGCCGAGGGCACGCAGCTCATCACCATCGGCGACCCGGCGAAGATCGAGGTCGTCATCGACCTCCTCTCGCGCGAGGCGGTGCGGGTGAGCCCCGGCGACCGGGCCGAAATCACGCAATGGGGCGGGCCGCGCCCGCTGATTGGCCATGTGAAATGGGTGGAGCCTTATGGCCGGCTGAAGATTTCCGCGCTCGGCAGCGAGGAGCAGCGCGTCAATGTGATTATCGGCTTCGATCCTGCAACGGCGCGGGAGGCCGCGCGCCTCGGCCATGGCTATCAGGTCGACGCGACCATCATTCTGTGGAGCCGACCGGACGCGCTGCGTGTGCCGATCGGCGCGCTGTTCCGGAGCAAGGCCGGGGCGTGGCATGTCTTCGTCCTCAAGAACGGCCGCGCGCGCGAGCAGGCGGTGTCGATCGGCCACCTCAACGACGATTATGGCGAAGTGCTGGCAGGCCTGCGTGAAGGCGATCAGGTCGTCCTCAATCCGGGCAAGGCATTGAGCGACGGCAAGCGCGTCAGGGCGCGCTGAGGCAGCGGCGGCGGCCCGTGAAATGGACAGAAGCGGCTTTACATTCGACTGACATTGCAGACAGCCGGGACGAGCATCATGGAGGACGAACTGGATCTGTTCGGGCGGTCTGCCATTGGTCGGCGCGGCGAGCGGCTCAGGCCGGAGCGCGCCATCTGATGCTCGTCTTCCTCGATTTCGAGGCGTCCTCGCTCGGCAAGCGCAGCTATCCGATCGAGGTGGCCTGGATATTCGAGGATGGCGAGCGGGAAGCCCATCTGATCCGCCCCGCGCCCGGCTGGACCGATTGGGACGAGGCGGCCGAGGCGATGCATCATATCGCCCGCGCCACGCTGGAGGCGCAAGGAACGCCGCATGACGAGGTGGCGCGCCGGATGATCGATCGGCTGAGCGGGCATGATCTGCTTGCCAGCGCGCCTTCCTGGGATGGCAAATGGCTGAGCGCCCTGTTGCGCGCTGCTGGATTGCCGCGCCATGCGCTGCGGCTGCGGGGCACGGACGAGGCCCGTCGCGCATGCGCCGCGGCCATTCTTCGCGGGGTGGTGCCGCCCGACCGGTTGTCGGCGACGGTCGCGGACCTGCTCGCCGTCGTGGAGGCGAGGGCGAAGGCCAGGGCGCCGGTCCATCGCGCGCTCGCGGACGCTGAGGACGAATGGGCGCATTGGAACGCCGTGCGCGCCGCCGCGCAAGAGCAGGCGGCGGCGCTTTCGCGGCCGTAAGCCTTGGGCGCTCACCGCCGCCACAGCAATGCCTGATCAGTCGCGGGCTGGGCTGATGGGGGCCACGGTGCCATCGCGGCACCACGTCCGCCGCATATGGCTCCTTCCCAGCTTGGTCGTGGCTCCGCAGGGTTGCTCACGCAGGATATGGTCAGGGGCGAGATATCATTATGAAGATCAAGGGCTCGATATGGTTTGCAGCGGCCATGGTGCCGGTGCTGATGGCGCAGGCTTCGGCGCAGACCACCGGGGCAGGCGACTGGAGCTATTTCGGCGGCAGCCATGCTTTCCAGCGCTATTCCGCTCTCGACCAGATTGACGCGGAAACCGTCGCGAAGTTGACGGTGCTCTGGACCCGCCCCGGCATCGACCCGGCGCTTGCCAAGGCGTTTCCGGATGTCAGCCCGTCCAATTATCTGCGCGGCACGCCAGCCCTCGTCGATGGCGTGCTCTATGCGCCCAATGCCATCGGGCTCATCGAAGCGTTCGATCCGGCGACAGGCGCCACCATCTGGGTGCAGCAACCCTTCGCCAACACGATCAAGGAAGCCGCGGGGCAGAGCACGCGCGGCATCGACTATTGGCGCGGCGCGGGCGGCGTGCGCCTCTTTTCGGTGCGCGGCGAATATCTCTATGCCGTGGACGCGAAGACGGGCCGGAGCATCGCCGGCTTCGGCGAAGGCGGCCGCGTGAGCCTGCGCCGCGCCACGCCGGACAATGCGCCGTTCTTCGGCTTCAACGGCCCCATCGTGGTCGGCCGCACCATCGTCATCGGCGGGGAGGGCGGCGGCCTGGCGGGTGGCGGCTATGCCGATGGCGGCTCCACCAAGGAGGCGCGGCCCGAGGGCATTCGCGGATATGACGTGGAGACCGGCAAGCTGCTCTGGACCTTCGACCTGATCCCGCCAAAGGGCGACAAAAGGCGCGAAACCTGGGGTGATGGATCGGCCGATTATGTCGGCAACATGGGCGCCTGGGCGCCGCTGGCGGCGGACGACGAGCTGGGGATGGTCTATGTGCCGCTCACCGCGCCGACCAACTCCTATTATGGCGGCCATCGGCCCGGCGACAATCTCTACGGCAACTCGCTGGTGGCGCTGGACGCGAAGACCGGCAAGCTCGTCTGGCACTATCAGATGGTGCATCACGACGTGTGGGATTCGGACAATGCCTCGCCGCCGACGCTCGCGGACCTCAAAGTCGGCGGTCGTACGGTCAAGGCGGTGATCGTCCCCAACAAGAGCGGCCTCCTGTTCACCTTCGATCGCAAGACCGGCAAGCCGGTCTGGCCAATCGTGGAGCGGCCAGTGCCGAAGAGCGACGTTCCGGGTGAGCATCTCTCGCCGACGCAGCCGTTCCCGACTAAACCCGAGCCGTTCGACCGGATGGGCGTCAGCGAGGCCGATCTCATCGATTTCACCCCGGCGCTGAACGCCGAGGCCAAGCAGATCCTGTCGAAATACCGCTACGGGCCCGCCTTCACTCCCCCTTCGCTGTATGAGCCGGACGGCAAGCTCGGCACGCTGGCACTGCCGGGCGCATGGGGCTCGGGCAACTGGAACATGGGCGCGTTCGATCCTGTCGAGGGGCGCTATTATGCGGTTTCCATGACGCTGCCCGGCGTGTTTGCGCTGCGCAAGCCGACGGACGAGAAGGCGACGATCGGCTATGAATATGGCGGGGCGCCGCGCAATGCCAATGCGCCCTATGTGCCGCAGCCTTATGGCATCGGTCCCCAGGGCCTGCCGCTGTTCAAGCCGCCCTATAATCGCATCACCGCCTATGACATGAACCGCGGCGAGCGGCTGTGGCAGGTCGCGGCTGGCGATGGGCCGCGCAATCATCCGCTGCTCAAGGATCTGAACCTGCCGCCGCTCGGCACGCCAGGTCGCCCGGTGCCGCTGCTGACGAAGAAGCTGCTTTTCCTGGGTGAGAGCAGCGATGCGCTGTTCGGCAATGCGGGCGTCTCGGGCCCCAGCGTCTTCCGCGCCTATGACAAGGCGTCCGGCGCCATCGTGTGGGAGACGCAGCTCCCGGCCGGCACCACCGGCGGGCCGATCAGCTACTCCGTCAATGGCAAGCAGATCATCCTCGTGCCGGTGGGCGGCAAGGGCTATGGGACGGCGTGGATCGCCATGGGCGTGAAATGAGGATGGTTCATCGCCGGATCATCTGGTCGGCCATGGCGCTCGTTCCGGCCATCGGCATCGTCTCGGCCGCGCAGGGGGAGGGGGCGTCGAGCGCTCTCGATCCTGCCGCGCCGGGGGCGGCGCAATATGCCGCCCATTGCGCGGCCTGCCATGGCGCCACGCTGGACGGTTTCGATCATGCGCCGCCGCTGCGGGGGCTTGGCTTCATGTCGGGCTGGGCAGGCGAGAAGCAGCGCAAGCTCTACAGCCGCATCATCAGCACCATGCCCGCCAATGACCCCGGCTCGCTGGAGCCGGCGGACGTGCTGGCCATCACCCAGCTGGTGCTGAGGATGAACAACGTCGCCACCGCACCGGCAGCAAGCGCATCCGATCTCGACGAGCGACTGATCGTTATACCCTGAGAAGAGCCAATCTTCAGGTCTGCAGGCAAGGCCGTGCTCAGGCGAAAGCAGGAGCACGGCCTTGTTTTTTTGCATGGCCTCTCTCGCCCACCCGCGGTGAACAGGCTGGAGAAGGGGACTCTTCAGATCCCCCACTCGAAGCGAACGGCTTGAAGTAACCGTCAGAAAATCCGGAGTACCGAAAGTTCCGTCCGCGCGGCTTTGCGCCGCTGAGGGCTGATTCCGGGGCTTCCAGCAGTTCGGAACGGCGCGCATGAAAAACCCCAGGCTCGACCGGCACATGGCCGGAAGAGCCTGGGGAGGTGAGGTACTTCGTCCGATCAGAAGCGATAGGCTGCCGTGACGCCGA
Source organism: Sphingomonadales bacterium (assembly GCA_017304105.1). Lineage (GTDB taxonomy): Bacteria > Pseudomonadota > Alphaproteobacteria > Sphingomonadales > Sphingomonadaceae > Sphingobium. The sequence goes on along the minus strand of JAFKLU010000348.1, from coordinate 31,476 downwards.
TCTGCCGGGGCCGCGCGCCCGTGCCGGTCCACATGGGCCGGCGACGGCCGTGGGACTCGGTCAGCAACGTGGTGTTATCGAGCAGGTTGTTGGCGAACAGCGATACGTCCACGCCGTTGTAGCGAACGCCGATGCGAGCATTGACGAGGGTGAACGCGGCCGGCGGGGGGAGCAGAGCGTCATAATTGATAACGCCCGGCACCTGGATTCCGCTGCGCGGCGTGGCCCCCTGGTAGGTCACGTCGGTGCGCGCATAGAGGTCGATCTCGTCGCTGATCGGCTGCTGGAAATCGGCCGATGTAACGATGCGCCACTTCGGGCCCGATCCGGCGACCGGCACGCCCTTGGCAAGCACGATGCCGCCATTGGGGGCGACCAGCTGATCGTCCAGCTTCATTTCCGTATAGCCGCCCGACACACTGAGGGTCAGCTGCTCGACCGGCTTGACGTCAATCTCGAAATCGACGCCCTTCACCGTGGCGGAAGACAGGTTGTCGACGAAGCTGTAACCGCAGGTCGGCACGCTGAGCGCCGTCTGGATTTCCTTCCATTTGATGATGAAGGCGCTGCCCGAGAAGTTGACCGCGCCGCCGAACAGCCGTCGGTTCTTCGATCCGACTTCATAGGCCCAGACAGTGTCCGATCCGTAGGTCAGCGGGGTCTGCGCGCGGCCTTGGCCGTCGACATAGCCCATGATGATCAGATCGGAATTGCAGGCGCCGGGAAGCGACATCTGGCCGCCGCCGGGCCGGTAGCCCTTCGACACCGAGGCGTAGAGCAGGTTTCGGTCGTCCATCTGGAAATTGACGCCAACCTTGGGCGTGAACGTATTCTCCACATTGCGGACCGAGCCGCCGGGATAGCTCGGCGCCCATTCGCCGCCGGCGTTGAAGGCGCAGGTCGGCCCGGTGGTGCATGGCGCACCGAACGGCGCGTTGGAGTTGTTCTCCGGCCCACGCAGGGACTGGGTGTAGTCGAGCCAGTTGCGGCCGTAGCGCACACCCGCCGTGATGGTAAGCTGCTCGCTCAGCTTCAGATCCGCCTGGGCGAAGCCGGCAAGCTGGCGCTCGGTCGCCCAGTCGTCGCCGTCGTAGACTAGGGATTCGCCGAGGATCGGCGCGCCCCACATCGCTTCCGAATAGAGATAGCCCGGACCAAAGGGATTGACCGCATCTGAGACCGGAATGCCGAAGAAGTTCTGGCTGTACTTCCAGGTGTTGACCTCGATCGCCAGCGAGCTGTGCTGCTTGTTATGCTGGTAGAAGCCGCCGACGACCCATTTCAGCGGTCCGTCGCTGTTCGACTGCAGCCGGACTTCCTGGATGAAGCTCTCCTGCTCAGCGGCCGAGAGCGAGGGCGCCTTGGCACCCGCGATGGGCGCGATATCGCCCATATAAGCGGTCTGATAGCCGTTCGTGTAATCATAATATTGGTGACGGGTCTGCTTCAGATACGAGGTCGTCGAGTAGACCGTCGCGAAGCCCGCATCCCACTCCGCGTTGACCGAGGCCATGATGAGCTTGGCCGCGCCGCTTTCCGTGTCGGCAATCGTCGTCGCCGCGAACTTCCTGCCATCGGCGGGGGCCGGCGAGAAGTCGGGGAGGACGAACTGGTGATTGCCGGGATTGGAGGCTGCCTGCCAGAAGGCCGTGTTCACGCCGCCATTCTTCTCCTTTTGGTAGAAGACGGATGGCGTGATGGTCAGGGTCTCCGTCGCCGCGAACTTGAGCGCGCCGCTCAGCGCGGTGGTTTCCTTCCAGTTGTAGTCGGCATCGGTCACCTGGCCGGGCGTGAAGATGAGCGACGCGCCCTTGAGCGCGCCGGTCGAGGCGCCGGCCGCGGGATTGAGCGCATAGGTGCCGGTCATCTTGTCGATCCAGCCGCCGTCGCGGCGATGGATGGCGCTGACGCGGAAGCCCAGCTTATCCTTGATCAGCGGACCGCCGACGGCGGCGCCGAGTTCGTAGCTGCCCTCGTGATGCGGCGAGATGGCGCCTTCCGCGCGGGCATAGCCGGTATAGTCGGTGAGGCTCGGCTGGGCACGGATGAAGCGGATGGTGCCGCCCTGCGATCCGGAGCCGAACAGAGTGCCCTGCGGGCCACGCAGCACCTCGACGCGCTCGAGATCGAACACCGCCGGGAAGACCGCGCCGGTGCTGCCGAGCTCGCGCTGCTGGATCGGCACATCGTCAATGTAGATGCCGGTCGTGGCGGCGCCGGCGTTGGACCGGATCCCGCGGATCGACACGTCATTGCCGCCGAACGCGCTTTCGTTGAGCTGCAGGCCCGGCGTGAACCGGACGATGTCCTGGAACTGGCGGATGCCCTGCTTCTGCATCTCCTCGTTGGAGAAGGTCGAGACGCTGATCGGAACCTTGGAAAGCGGTTCGGCCGAGCGCGTTGCCGTAACGATGATCTCGTCGCTTTCGGCCTCGTCCTCGGCGGACTGTGCCCAGACGCTCCCGCTCATTACCGCCGTGGCCAGCACGCCGCAGGCGACGCGCGACATTAAAATCCACCTATCGCTTTTCATCTGTTCAACCCCCTGTTTTCCGCGTCCCGGAGCATGATCGCTCGGCGATCGGACGCACTGCCGTGCGCCCGTTTTGAAGACGGGAGCGCAGCAAGGCTGCGTCACCAGGACTGCACCTGTTGCTTTTCAGATCTCTCCACGGGGCGTGATTTGCCCGCCCTTGTTGACGTACGAATAGGTCACGAAAACCGATCGAAATCGGATGTCGTCATCGTTCTGGCCCAAATAAAAAATATGGGACGACACATGTGGTTAGATACAGGCGCAGTGCTCGTATGAAGTTGTTTTATCGATATTCGCCGTTGCCTGATTGGCACCAGTTGAGTTGATCGAAAGGGGCGGGCGCGGATGCGCAATGCAGCGCGGAACGACTGTTCCGCGCTGCGATTTTGAATGTTCGCGCTGACGTTACTTATTGAGGATTGCGCGCATAGACCAGCTTGCCGCCCACGAAGGTCATGTCGACCTTCGTCTCCAGCAGTTGCTCGGCAGGCACCGTGAGCGGATCGCGATCGAGCACGATCATGTCCGCGAGCTTGCCCTGTTCGAGCGTGCCCTTGATGTTCTCCTCCCAGGAGAGATAGGCCGTGTTCGCCGTATACATGCGCAGGGCCGTCTCGCGGGGGATCGCTTCCTCGGCGCCGTGCACGCGACCGCTTGGGCCCTTGCGGGTGATGGCGGCATACAGGCCGACCATCGGCCCGATCGGCAGATTGTCGCTGGAGAAGGCGACGAAGATGCCGTGCTTCGCCGGTGTCGCCACGGAGTTGTTATGCGCGAGCCGCTCGTCATCGAGATATTTCTCGTAGCGGGCTTCGAGATTGTAGAGGAAGTTGGGCTGCTGCGAGATCATGATCTTGTCGCGGGCCATGATTTTCATGGTCTCTTCCGGCGGCATGATCGTGAAATGATCGAGGAACCAGCGGCGGTCATTCGCATGCGGACCCACGCCGGGAATATTGTTGAGCGCCTTGCTATAGGCGTTCACGGCCTGCACGATGGCGGCGTCACCGATGGCATGGAGCGCCATCTGCCAGCCGTGCCGCGCGCCGTCGTCGACCATCGCCTGGAGCTGCGCATCGGTGAAGAGCCCTTTGCCGCGATAGCCCGGCAGGCCCTTGTAATCGACCAGCAGCCAGGCAGCCGGGCCGGTGAACCCGCCGTCGACCGATGACTCGCCAATGCCGCCGAGACGGACGCGCTCGTCGCCATCGCCGCTCCGCATCGGGAAGGCGGCGAGGCGCTGCGGGCCGGGATAGGCGATATAGGTGGTGACGCGCGGCAGATCGGCGCCTATCTCGTCATAAATGGCGCGCAGGCGCCTGTAGGTGAGGCCCGGCCCTGGCTTGGCGATGCCGCCCTTGCCGACCGGCTCGTCGTCGATCGTGGTCGTCGCATTGTGGAAGCTGGTGATGCCGAGCGTCAGCAGCCGCTTCATGCTGGTGATGAAGCTGGGCCGCAGCGCTTCCCATGAATCCGCCGGCACATGCTTGCGGTAGAGGTCGCTGCGCTCGCGGATAATGCCGTTGGGCTCGCCGGCAGCGTCATGCTCGATCACGCCGCCCGAGGGATCGGGCGTGGCGCGCGTCACCTGCGCGATCTTCAGCGCCAGGCTGTTGCCGACGCTGCTGTGCCCGCCCGCACGGGTGAGAACGACCGGATTGTTCGGCGCGGCGGCGTCGAGGTCCGCGCGCAGCGGCTCGCGTTTCTCGATGAGCTGCGCCTCGTCCCAGCCGGCGCCGGTGATCCACTCGCCCGGCCCCAGTTCCCTGGCCTTGGCGGCGATGCGCGCCTGGAGGTCTCCGATGGAGGTCACGCCCTCCATGCTGATCTGGCGGTGAGACATCGACTGGATGTGGACGTGCGTGTCGTTGAAGCCGGGCATCAGCGTGCGCCCGCCCAGATCGATCGTGCGGGCCGCGTCATATCTGGTGGCGAGTTCGTCCCCGCCGGTGGCGACGATCTTGCCGTCCTTCACGGCGATCGCCGATGCGATGCTGAAATCCTTGTCGACCGTCAGCACCTTGCCGCCGCGCAGCAGCAGGTCGACCGGTTGGCCGGCCCAGGCCGCTGCGGGCAGCAGGCTTGCGCCTACCAGAAAGCCCAGGAACCGTTTGCTCATCTTTGTTTCCCCCATTGGTTCAGCCCTCATAGACGGCGGTGCCGCCGGTGACGGTCTGGACGATCTTGATGTCCTTGATATGGTCCGGCGCGACCGTGTGCGGATCCTCTGCGAGGACGACATAATCGGCGAGCTTGCCGGGCGTGATCGATCCCTTGATGCCCTCCTCGAAGCTCGCATAGGCGCCGTTCAGCGTGTTGATGCGGATCGCCTCGTCCACGGTCACGCGCTGGTTCGCGCCCCAGGTCTCGCCGTTCCAGCCGGTGCGCGTCACCATGCCCTGAATGCCCATGAGCGGCGAGAAGGGGCCCGGCCCGAAATCCGAGCCTGCCGCGACATTGATGCCGGCGTCGAGGAAGCTGCGGAATGCCATGCAGCGCTTCATCATCTCCTCGCCATAGAAATGGAATTTGTCGGAGTTATAGTATGCGTAGCTGGTGAACACCGCGGGCACGCAGTCCAGCGCCTTCATCCGCCGCAGAATGTCATCGTTGATAAGCGTGCAATGCGTGATCTTCGGGCGCATGTTGGGCACGGGATGCGCCTTCAGCGCGCGCTCAAAAGCGGTCAGGGTGGAGGCGATCGCAACGTCGCCATTGGCGTGGACGTTCACCTGAATGCCGGCGCGGTGGACTTTCAGCACCCAGGCATCGAGCTCGTCCTGGAGATAGATGAGATTGCCCTTATAGCCGTCGCGGCGATCGGGATAGGGCGTGCTGATCGCCATGGTGCGCTCCGAGAAGGAGCCGTCGTCAGCACGTTCGCTCGTCGCGCCGAACTTGATCCATTCATCGCCGAAGCCGGTCCTGATCCCTTCGCGGATCATGGCATCGAGGATCGTGCCGCTCACCTCGAAGGAAGCGCGATGCTTCAGCAGGCCATCCGCACGGACCATTTGCAGCGCGTAGAGGTCGCTCGCCGTCATGGCCGATACGGTGCTGCCGCTCTGGTGATGGACCCCGGTCAGGCCGTAGCGCACATATTGCGAGGACATATGCGCAAGGCCATTCTTCACCCGATCGAACTTCTCCGCCTGGGTATAGGTCGGCCGCGTACCGGCCCGCTCGATGGGGGTGCGCGCCGTATCCGTCACGCGGCCCGACAATTCGCCGTTGGGCAGCTTGTCATATGTGCCGCCCTGAACGTCCGGCGTTGCCTTGGTGATACCGGCGAGTTCGAGCGCCTTGTGGTTATAATAGGAGGTGTGGCCGCCCCGGTGACGCACCGACACGGGATGCACCGTCGAAACGCGGTCGAGATCGTCGGCGGTCAGTTCGCGGCCATCCTTGACCTTGGTGTCGTCGAAGAAATAGCCCGCGACCCAGGTGCCCGGCGGCGTCTGCGCCGCGCGCGCCCTCAGCTTGGCGACAATGCTGTCGATCGTGACGATCTCCACCTCGAACGGATTGCCGACGAGAACCTCGTAGAGCAGCTGTTCACCCAGCGGATGATTATGCGTGTCGATGAAGCCCGGCACGATCGTCGCGCCCTGCGCATCGAACCGCTTCGTCCCGGCGCCGGCCAGCGCCTTGATCTCGCTGTTGGAGCCGACCGCGAGGAAGCGGCTGTTCTTGATCGCGAAGGCCTCCGCGCGCGGCAGCTTGTCGTCGACCGTGTAAACCTTGGCGTTGAACACGACGAGATCCGGCGCCGAGCTGCCCATGGCGCGCGCGACGGGCGCCGTCAGGAAGGTCGTTGCGCCGGCCCCGGCCATCCCCAGAAGGTCGCGGCGGCTGTGGCGATAGGCGTTCATTCGAATTCCCCCTTTGTTTGTGCGCAACGGGCGGACCTCATTGCGCCGCCTGGTAGACGACTTTCCCGTCCAGCAGGGTGTAGGCAGCGGGCAGCGTTGCGCCGCCCTTGCCCGCGAAGATGTCGTCCCGGAACACGACGATGTCGGCGCGCTTGCCCGGCTCCAGCGTGCCGATCTCCTTGTCGGCGAAGATCGAATAGGCTGCGTCGCGCGTATAGGCGTCGATGACCTCGGCGACGCTCAGCGCCTGATCGGGGATCGGCGGATGCGGCACGCGCTGCGTCGCCACGGCCATGCCCGGCCCGATGTCCAGCGGGGCCACCGGCCAGTCGCTGCCGAACGCCACGCGGCCGCCGGACGCCTTGATGCTCTTCCACGGGAAGCCCCAGGCCGAGCGGGTGTAGCCCAGATATTTCCAGCGGCGAGCTTCCTGCTTCGGGTCGTTCATGCCGCCGCCATGGTCCGGCTGGAGCGAGGCGGTGACGCCGAGCTGGCCGAAGCGTGGGACGTCGGCGGGATCGATCGTCTCGACATGCTCGATCTTGTGGCGGCGGCCGCGCGCCGGCGCCGGGTTTGCCTTCGCCGCCGCCTCATAGGCATCGAGCGCGATGCGGACCGCGCGGTCGCCCAGGCCATGGGTCATGACCTGCCAGCCGTCGGCGTCCATCATGGTGATGATCCGCCTCAGCTGCTCGGGCGTGTAGTTTGCATGGCCGCTGGTGGCGGGATCGTCGGTATAGGGGGCCAGCATCGAGGCCGTGTGGGATTCGATGACACCGTCGAGCATGATCTTGACGATGCCCGCGCGAAGCATCGGGTCGTCCTTGTGCGCGGCGCGCACGGCATTGAACCTGGCGAGCGCCGCCCGGTCGAAGTCGAAGCTCTGCGGCAGCTCGGCGGTTGCCATCTCCTTGGTCAGCCACAGGGCGGAATAGATGCGGATACCGAGCGTGCCGGCCGCGCGTGCTCGCTCGAACACCGCGAGATCATCGGTGCCGCCGACATTGAGGATCGAGGTGACGCCGGCCTTGTAGGCCGCCTGCGTGCCGAGGCGGAGCAGGCGCATGCGGTCGGCATCCGTCATCGCGGGCACGGCTTTGGCCATCAGGCCCTGCGCTGTCTCCAGCAAATGGCCGGTGGGGTTGCCCGCTGCGTCCCGCACGATCTTGCCGCCGATCGGATCGGGCGTCGTCCTCGTGATGCCCGCCAGCGCCAGCGCCTTGCCGTTGGCGAGCATGCTGTGCCCGTCGCCCGCTCGGATCACCACCGGCTTGCCGCCGCTTGCGACATCGAAGTCACGGGCCGTCAGCGCGTCCGAGAAATAGCCGAAGCCGAGCAGCCAAGGGCGCTCCGGATGCGCATCGGCGAAGGCCTTGACCCGGCGGGAGAGTTCGGCGCCATCGCGCGCGCCGGTTGCGTCGAACTGGTCGAGCGCGCTGGCGCCCATCAGGAAATGCACGTGGGTGTCGATGATGCCGGGCGTCACCGCGCCGCCCTTCGCGTCGATCACGCGGGTCCTGGCGTCGCGCATCCGCTCGATCTCGGCATCGCTCCCGGTCGCGAGAATATAGCCGTCCTTGATCGCGACGGCCTGCGCGAAGGTGCCGGTTCCATTTGCGCTGTAGACATGGCCGTGCAGGATCACCGTGTCCGCCGTGGCGGCGTGCGCTGCCGGAACTGCCACGCAGGTCAGCAGAAGAAGCTGCGTGATCGACCTGCCTAATCTGATTGCCATGCTTGCATCCCGACACAATTAACAAGCGGCAGGCTGCTGAATTCCGGAAAGGCTTGTCAACAAAGGTCTTCGGACCCATTGGTAAGATCTTCGCTGTAACGGGCGGATTTCCGTCAAGTGGTGCTCGAAGATCAACGCTGTCAGCTATTTTGGCAGCACCATCCCGAAGGGGTGGTGCCCATTGGGCAACATTGGGGCGTTTTTGGCACCTATCTGGCGGGACTTTCGGCGGCGACTATTCCCGATATGCACGGGGCGGCACATCGATTCTTTGCAATGATGCCATCAGCAAAGCCCCGGCCAGTTCGCAGGATCATATTCGCACCGCCGGCGTTCGGCCGTGCCCGCAGTTCTGGCAAGAAGGGCGGGCGCCGGTTCGGGAAGGCGGTAATCTTGAGCGGCAGGCTCGGCCGCATTCCCATCATGATGACGGAGACTCTTTCATGAAGAAGGCCGCAAGCCTGCTGTTCCTCTCCCTCGCGGCGCCTTCCATGGCCCAGACGCTCCATCCGGTTGAGATACCGGCGACCGAGGCGGACGCGATGCTTGCCGGCCCCAAGGCCGTGGCGCGCAGCCGCAACGGCGTGGACACGAGATGGCTCGAGATGCTTGGCTCGACGGACAAGAAGATGTCGGCCGGCATTTATTCCGCGACCGCCTCGCGCAATGAGATCGCCTCCTATGGCGAGGATGAGTTCATGTACTTCATCAAAGGCGGCGTGACGCTCACCTCCGCCGATGGTACCGTCACCGAGATCACCGCCGGAGATGCCGTGACCATCCCCAAGGGGTGGAAAGGCGTATGGGATACCAAGGGCTACACGAAATATTACGTGACCTACAAACCGGACGAGCCCGCCAAGTGAACCTCGCAGCGAATTGAAAGGGAGCGCATGACCATCACCGTCAATGTCAACGGCAAGGACCGAACGGTCGATGTCGACGAGGACATGCCGCTGCTGTGGGTAATCCGCGACGTGCTCGGCATGACGGGCACGAAGTTCGGCTGCGGAGCCGGAATGTGCGGCGCCTGCACGGTGCATATCGACGGTGAGGCCCAGTTCGCCTGCCAGACGCCGATCGCTGCGGTTGGCAAGGCAAAGGTCACGACGATCGAGGCGCTCCAGGACAATCCGGTCGGCAAGGCGGTGCAGCAGGCGTGGATCGACGCGGACGTGGTCCAGTGCGGCTATTGCCAGCCGGGGCAGATCATGCGCGCGACCGCGCTGCTCAAGGCGACGCCCAAGCCGACCGACGAGCAGATCGACGAGGTGATGTACGCCAATCTCTGCCGCTGCGGCTGCTATCCCCGCATCCGCGCCGCGATCCACCGCGCGGCTGCTGCCAAGGGGACTGTGTGATGGCGGACGAGACCAACCCGATCCAGGTCAGCCGGCGCGACATGCTGCGTGCCGCCGCCACCGCCGCACCGGTTCTCGCCATCGGCATCCGCTTCGGCACGGCGCAGGCGGCGACGACGGCTCCCGCCGACTTCAAGCCCAATGCGCTGCTGACCATCGACGGCACGGGCCAGATCGCGCTCGCGCTGCCCAAGACGGAGATGGGGCAGGGCGTCTACACCTCGCTCACCATGCTCGTGGCGGAGGAGCTGGAGGTTGCGCCGCAGGCGATCCGCGTGGACATCCCCAGGGGCGAGAGCGGCCTGTTCGGCAAGCTCGATCAGGGCACCGGCGGTTCCACCTCCATTCGCGAATGCTGGGAGCCAATGCGTCAGGCCGCCGCCAATGCGCGCGCCGCGCTGGTCGATGCCGCCGCCGCCCGCTGGAAGGTGCCGGCGAGCGAGTGCCGCGCGCAAGCCGGTAGCGTGGTCCATGCGGCCAGCAAGCGAACAGCGCCTTACGGCGCCCTCGTTGCCGCGGCGGCGGCGCTGCCCGTGCCGGAAAAGGCGCCGCTCAAGACGGCGGCCGATGGCTTCAAGGTCATCGGCAAGCCGCAGCGCCGGTTGGATTCGCGCGCGAAGGTCATAGGCACGGCTGAATATGGCATCGACGTGCGGCTGCCGGGGATGAAGGTTGCCACGCTCGCCCAGTCGCCTGTGTTCGGCGGCAAGCTCGGTGCGGCGGACGAGGACGCGGCCATGAAGGTGAAGGGCGTGCGCAAGGTCGTGCGCCTGCCCGACGCGGTGGCGGTGGTCGCGGATCATTATTGGGCGGCGCGCAAGGGGCTGGAAGCGCTCGCGCCGAGTTGGGAGGACGGGGCCAATGCGGTCGCGACACAGGCGGCCATCGTCAGCAGCTATGCCGAGGCCGCGCAGCAGCCGGGCAACGCCGCCATGGGCAAGGACGGCATTGATGCCGCAACGCTGGCCAAGGCGATGGAGGGGGCGGTCAAGCGCGTCAGCGCCGTCTATGAGCAGCCCTTTCTCGCGCACGCGGCCATGGAGCCCGGCAATTGCGTCGTCCATGTGAAGGATGGCGGCTGCGAGATCTGGACGGGCACGCAGGTGCCCGGCTCGGCGCGCGATGAGGCCGCGGCCGCGCTCGGCGTGCCGGTCGAGAAGGTCGTCCTGCACAATCGCCTGATGGGCGGCGGCTTCGGCCGGCGGCTGGAGGCCGACTATATCCTGCGCACGATCGAGGTGGCGAAGCAGGTCGACGCGCCGGTCAAGCTGGTCTGGTCGCGCGAGGAGGATATGCAGCACGACCTCTACCGGCCTTTCTACCATGATCAGATCGAAGCGGGGCTGGATGCCGAGGGCAAGCCGGTGGCGTGGAACCACAAGATCACCGGCTCCTCGATCATGGCGCGGCTCTATCCTAAATATTTCAAGGGCGTAGACGCCGACGCGGTCGATGGCTCGGTCAAGACGCCCTATACGCTGCCAGCGCAGATGGTCGAATATGTCCGCCATGAAAGCGCGGTGCCGACGAGCTGGTGGCGCGGCGTGGGCGGCGCGCGCAGTGCTTTCGTGGTCGAGAGCTTCGTCGATGAGCTGGCCTATGTCGCCGGCAAGGACCCGCTGGCCTATCGCCGGGCATTGGCGAGCGATCCCCGGGCGCAGGCGGTGCTCGATCTCGTCGCCGAAAAATCCGGCTGGGCGAAGCCGGCCCCGGCGGGGCGGGCACGCGGCGTCGCGCTCATCCACACCTGGGATACCTATATGGCGCAGGTCGTGGAGGTGGAGAAGGACGCGGAGAACGGTGTGCGCGTGGTCAAGGTGACCGCCGCGGTCGATTGCGGCCAGCCGATCAACCCGCTCGGCATCGAGGCGCAGGTGGAGGGCGGCATCGTGTTCGGCATCACCGCCGCGCTGTTCGGCGAGGTCACGATCGCCAACGGCCGCATCGAGCAATCGAACTTCCACGATTATCGCATGCTGCGGATCAGCGAAGCCCCGGCGATCGCGACCTATATCGTGCCGAGCGATCAGAAGGCCGGCGGCATGGGCGAGCCGCCCGTTGCGACGATCATGCCCGCGCTGGCCAATGCGGTCTTCGCACTCACCGGCAAGCGCATCCGCAAGCTGCCGATTGCCAAGGCGCTCACGGCCTGACAGCACGCTCGGAACCGTTGTATGGAGCAGCTCCCGGTCGCCTCGGCGCTCGCCGCTGCGTTGCGATGCGCGCCGGTCGAGGGGCTGGGGCGCTGCAGCCGGACGCGCTCGCGGGCGTGTCGGACCATCCCAAGGATGGCCGCGCGATTGGCTGGAGAGGCAGTACGCAGACCGCCAGGTGTTGCTGTTGCGCCGCAATGCAGCGGACTGCGACGGTCTGCCGATCTGGCCTCTTGCCCGGCGTATCATTTCTGCGGCATCGTTCGCACTTGCGGCATCGGAAGCAGCGCATGTGATGGTTCGCCGCCCATCGAAGGAGGAAGATTGTGAAAGTCGTCAGCGTCGTTTCCGCGATTATCTTGTTTGGTGTCGCCATGCCCGCCCAGGCTCAGGGCCCGGCCGGCGAAACCCTGTTCAAGCAGCGCTGCGCAATGTGCCATCAGGTGAAGGGCGGGACGACGCCCGGTGTCGGCCCGGATCTGAAGGGTCTGGTCGGCCGTCCGGCGGCGAGCACCGGCTTTGCCTATTCGCCCGCGCTCAAGAAGTCGGGCCTCAAATGGGACCAGAAGACGCTGGACACGTTTCTGACCGCGCCGGGCAAGCTGGCGCCGGGTACCCGCATGGTCGTCTCCGTGCCGGATGCGCAGCAGCGCTCGGCAATCATCGCTTATCTCGCCAAGCAGAAGTGATCCCAAAGGCCTCCTGACGCCGCGTTGGTGCCTCGCCAGCACCAGCCGCGATGCGAATCTCAACTGCCCGGGGCGCCTCGCCTCGGGCAGTGACCGTTCAGGAGGTACCTTCAATGTCGACCAACGCCACGCTCGCCGCACGCCATCGCGATGCCATTCCCCGCGGGGTCTCGTGCGCAACCCTCGTCTATCCCCAGCGGGCGGAAAATGCCGAGGTCTGGGACGTAGAGGGGAGGCGCTATCTGGACTTTGCCGCCGGGATCGCCGTTCTGAACGTGGGGCATCGGCATCCCCGGATCATCGCCGCGGTGCAGGAGCAACTCAGCCGCTTCACGCACACCGCCTTTCAGGTTCTGCCCTATGAGGGCTATGTCGAGCTTGCCGAGCGGCTGAACGGGCTCGCGCCGATTGCGGGCAAGGCCAAGACCCTGTTCTTCACGACCGGCGCGGAGGCTGCGGAGAATGCGGTCAAGATCGCGCGCGCGGCGACCGGCCGCAGCGGCGTCATCGCATTCGCCGGGGGCTTTCACGGGCGCAGCGTCTATGCCTCGGCGCTCACCGGCAAGGTCAGCCCCTACAAGGCGCCGTTCGGCCCGATGCCCGCCGGTGTCTTTCATGCGCCTTTCCCCTCCGAGGAGACGGGCGTCACGGTCGAGGCGAGCCTCGCGATGCTGGATTTCATCTTTCGCGCCGATATCGCGCCGGCGGATGTGGCGGCCATCATCATCGAGCCGGTGCAGGGGGAGGGCGGTTTCCACATCGCCTCGACCGAATTTCTGCGCGCGCTCAGGGCGATTTGCGACACGCATGGCATCATGCTCATCGCCGACGAGGTCCAGACCGGCTTCGCGCGGACGGGCAAGATGTTCGCGATCGAGCATAGCGGCGTGTCGCCCGATCTCGTCTCCATGGCGAAGTCGCTGGGCGGCGGCTTCCCGATCGCGGCGGTGACGGGACGTGCGGAGATCATGGACGCGGTGCCGCCTGGTGGCCTTGGCGGCACATATGCCGGCTCCCCGGTTGCCTGCGCGGCGGCCCTCGCCGTGCTCGATGTGATCGAGGCGGAAAATCTCTGCGCCCGCGCCAATGCCATCGGCGCCCGCAGCGTCGCGCGGCTGCGCAGCTTCGCGACGCGCAACGATCTCGCCTCCATCGTCGCGATCCGGACGCTGGGTGCGATGACGGCGTTCGATCTCGTCGGCGATCCGGCGCGCGATGTCTCGCCTGCCACAGCGGTCAATGCGCTGCGGCAGCATGCGCTTGAGGCCGGTCTCATCATCCTGTCCTGCGGCGCGGAAGGGCAGACCGTCCGCCTGCTGGCGCCGCTCACGATCGACGACGCGTTGCTGGATGAGGGGCTGGACATGCTCGAAACCGCCCTGCGCAAGGTGGCGGCGGCATGAGCGGGGGCGGCTGATCGGGCGACTTCCTTGAGCCTGCTGTGATCGACCGGTGTTTGCCCAACGCGCTGATGGGTTGCGAGTAAGGCTTCGCGCCCATCGCGATCCTGTCGCTTGGCGCCCGCTCGCATGGCCCCGGACGTCCTGTCATGGCAGGACGGGCACATCCGTAGCATCCCTAATGATCTTTCGTGCTGCGGTGCGATAGCAACCGCGCCATAAGTTTCACGGGCGGCAAATTGGCGAAATTTTTCAAACCATGGATGGCGATTCCGGCGGGGGCGGCGCTTGCCGGAGGATGCACGCTCTCACCGGCGCCTCAGCATCCCGCGATGCCGGTTCCGGCGCGCTATGCCGGCGCGGGCGAGGCAAGTGCGGCGGGCTCTGCTGCGCGGATCGGCTGGGCCGCCTTTTTCGACGACGCGGAGCTCAGGGCGCTGATCGACCGGGCGCTCGCCAATAACCGCGATCTGCGCGCGGCGGCGGCGCGGATCGAGCAGGCCCGGGCGGCGGTGCGCGGCCGTGGCGCCGATCTCGCACCGCAGCTCGCCGGATCGCTCGGCATGGTGAAGGCCGGCCTGCCGGGCAATCTCGCCCGGATGCTAGGCGATGACACGTTGACCAGCTATGATGGCCTGCTGCAGGCGAGCTGGGAGATCGACCTGTTCGGGCGTCTGCGCAGCCTGCGGGCCGCTGCGCTCCAGCAATATCTGGCCAGCAGTGAGGCGCGGCGAGGGCTCGCCACCAGCCTGATCGCGCAGGTGGCCGTCAATTGCCTGGCCGACCGCGAATATGCCGAGCGCCTGGCGCTTGCGCGCGCGACACTCGCCAATCGGGAGCGGGCGCTGCACCTGCTCACCCGGCGTTACGAGGCGGGATCGGGCTCCAAGATCGAGGTCACTCAGGCGGAGACGCTGCGTACCCAGGCCGCCGGCGCCATCCAGTCCATCGAGCTTTCGCGCGCGCAGAACCGGGCCGCGCTGGCGCTGCTGGTCGGCGCGCCGGTGGAGGATGAGGCGCTGACCCATGGCCTCGCCGATATGGGCGCCACTCAGTCGATCCCCGCCGGGCTGCCGTCCGAACTGCTCGCCAACCGGCCGGACATCGCAGCCGCCGAGCATCGGCTGCGCGGGGCGGAAGCCAATATCGGCGCGGCGCGCGCGGCCTTCTTCCCCAGCATCAGCCTGACCGGCGTGGCGGGCAGCGCCAGCCGCGATCTTGACGCTTTGTTCGGCGACGGCACCAGCCTGTGGCTGTTCCGCCCCAGCATTTCGCTGCCCATCTTCACCGCGGGCAAGCTGCGCGCCAATCTGCGCGCCAGCGAGGCGCAGCGCGACGAGATGATCGCCAATTATGAAAAGGCCATCCAGTCCGCCTTCCGCGACGTGGCCGACGCGCTGGCGCAACGCCGCTGGCTGGAGGCGCAGATCGGCACGACGCAGCAAGCCATCGCCGCGCTGAGCGAACGCTCCCGTCTCGCCACGATCCGCTTCGAAGCAGGCCGCGCCGCCTATCTGGAGGTGCTGGACGCCGAGCGCGATCGTTTCTCGGCCGAACAGCAGCTCATCCAGCTGCGCCGCGCCTGGCTGGCCAGCGGCGTGGCGCTGTATGCCGCATTGGGCGGCGGCTTTCCCGAATCCGAACGGCAGAGGCAGACCCCATGAATACCGACTGGAAGAAATGGGCGATCCGCCTGGCCATTGCCGCCGCGCTCATCACCGTCTTCCTGATGCTGCGTTATTACCTCACGCGCGATCAGCTGGACGAGGGGATAGCGAGCGGCAATGGCCGTATCGAGGCGACGGAAGTGGACGTCGCCGCCAAGGCACCGGGCCGCATCCGCACTATCCTGGCCGATGAGGGCGATGAGGTGAAAGCCGGCCAGATCCTCGCGACCATCGACGTCGACGCGCTGGAGGCGCAGCGCGCGCAGGCGCAGGCACAGACACAGGCCGTGCAGACCAGCATCCAGTCGGCGCAGATGCAGGTTGCGCAGGCCCTCAGTCAGCGGGCGGCCGCCCTCGCGCAGCTTCGTCAGCGCCAGGCCGATTTCGCTGCCGCCCGGCGGCATCTCGGCCGCTCGACCGCGCTCGCCGCCGAAGGGGCGACGCCGCGCCAGGAGCAGGAGGACGATCATGCCCGTGTGCAGAGCGCGCAGGCGGGCGTTGATGCGGCGCAGGCGCAGGTCGCGGCGATAGATGCCGCCATTGCCACCGCCCGCTCGCAAGTCTCCGGCGCGCAGGCCAATGCGCGGGCGGCGCAGGCACTGGTCCGGCAGGTGGAGACCAATATCGCCGATGCCACGCTGCGCGCCCCGCGCGATGGCCGCGTCCAGTATCGCATCGCCGAGCCGGGCGAGGTGGTCGGTGCGGGCGGCAAGGTGCTGAACCTGATCGATCTCAGCGACGTCTATCTCACCTTCTTCCTGCCTGAGCAGGCCGTCGGCCGCGTCGGCCTTGGCGATGAGGCGCGGATCGTGCTTGATTCCGCGCCGGATCAGGTGATCCCGGCACGCATTTCCTTCGTGGCCGACGTGGCGCAGTTCACGCCCAAGACGGTGGAGACCAGGGACGAGCGCCAGAAGCTCATGTTCCGCGTCCGCGCCTCCATCGATCCCAAGCTGCTGGCGCGCTTCCGCAATCTGGTGAAATCGGGCATGCCGGGAATGGCCTATGTGCGGATCGATCGCGCGACGCCCTGGCCCGCCAAGCTCGCCCTGACGCCACTCAAATGAGCGATTGCGCCGTCCGCCTGCGGGGCGTGCGCCTGCGCTTCGGCGATGTGGTGGCGCTGGACGGGATCGACCTCGATCTGCCTGCGGGCCGCACTGTCGCGATGATCGGGCCGGACGGGGTCGGCAAGTCGAGCCTTTT
>JAFKLU010000348.1:0-14848 GCA_017304105.1 Sphingomonadales bacterium | reverse complement strand
GCCGGGGCGCGGGCGATTCAGCAGGGCAGTGTGGAAGTGCTGGGCGGCGACATGGGCGACCCTCGCCATCGCGGGCGCATCTGTCCGCGTATCGCCTATATGCCGCAGGGTCTGGGCAAGAACCTCTATCCCACGCTGTCGGTGTTCGAGAATATCGATTTCTTCGCGCGCCTCTTCGGTCAGGACCGCGCCGAGCGCGAGAAGCGCATTGGCGAGTTGCTCGAAGCCACGGGACTCGCGCCTTTCCGCACGCGCCCCGCAGGCAAGCTCTCGGGCGGCATGAAGCAGAAGCTCGGCCTGTGCTGCGCGCTCATCCACGATCCCGATCTGCTGCTGCTCGACGAGCCGACCACGGGCGTTGATCCGCTCTCGCGCGTGCAGTTCTGGGAGCTGATCGATCGCATCCGCGTCGCGCGGCCGGGCATGAGCGTCCTCGTCGCAACCGCCTATATGGAGGAGGCGGAGCGCTTCGATCATCTCGTCGCCATGGATGCCGGCCGCATTCTGGCCACTGGCACCGCCGCCGAACTGCGCGAGCGCACCGGCGCTGCGAGCCTGGAGGCGGCCTTCATCGCGTTGCTGCCCGAGGAGCGGCGGCGCACCCATCATGCCGTCACCATCCCGCCGCGCGGGCCGCTCGTCGATGGTGCGCTGGCCATCGAAGCGCGGGGCCTCACCATGCGCTTCGGCGACTTCACCGCCGTCGATCATGTCGATTTCCGCATCGAGCGGGGCGAGATCTTCGGCTTCATCGGTTCGAATGGCTGCGGCAAGACGACGACGATGAAGATGCTGACCGGCCTGCTCCCCGCCAGCGAGGGCGAGGCGCTGCTGTTCGGACGCGCCGTCGATCCGCGCGACATCGAGACGCGCAAGCGTGTGGGTTACATGTCGCAGAGCTTCTCGCTCTATACGGAGCTGACGGTGCGGCAGAATCTGGAGCTGCATGCGCGGCTCTTCCATGTCCCGCAGGCGCAGGTCGCGGCGCGCGTTGAGGAGATGGCCGGGCGGTTCGATCTCGCCGATCTCATGGACGCCTTCCCGGACAGTCTGCCGCTTGGCCAGCGCCAGCGCCTCAGCCTTGCCGTGGCGATGATCCACGCGCCCGAAATCCTGATCCTCGATGAGCCGACTTCGGGCGTCGATCCGATTGCGCGCGATGCCTTCTGGCAGATGATGGTCGATCTCGCCCGCAGGGACGGCGTGACGATCTTCATCTCGACCCACTTCATGAACGAGGCCGAGCGCTGTGACCGGATCGCGCTCATGCACATGGGCAGGGTGCTGGCGACCGACACGCCTGCGCAGGTGGTGCGGGCCAGCGGCGCGGTCGACCTTGAGGCCGCCTTCATCGATCATCTGCGCCGCATGGGCGGTTTCGATAGCGACAACGCGCCCGAGGCGGCCACGCCGGCGCCGCTGGTCGAGGTGGAGCGCAGCGAGGCGCGGCCGAGCCCCTTCAGCCCGCGCCGCGTGCTCAGCTACAGCCGGCGCGAGGCGCTGGAGCTGCGGCGCGACCCGATCCGCGCCACGCTGGCGCTGATCGGCAGCATCATTCTCATGTTCATCATGGGCTATGGCATCAGCCTGGACGTCGAAAATCTGAGCTTCGCCTTGCTCGATCGGGACGGGACCACGACCAGCCAGAACTATGCGCTCAACCTCTCCGGCTCGCGCTATTTTGTCGAACATGCGCCGGTGCACGGCTATGCCGAGCTGGATCGGCGGATGCGCGACGGCGAGTTGAGCGTCGTCATCGAGATCCCGGAGCATTTCGCCCGCGACATTCGCCGGGGCACGCCGGTTTCGGTCGGCATGTGGGTCGATGGATCGATGCCGAGCCGGGCGGAGACGGTGCTCTCCTATGTGCAGGCCATGCATATCAACTGGCTTTCGGATTTCTCCATGCGCGAGCTGGGTGCGCGGCCGCGCCTTGGCCTCGCCGGCATCGAAACGCGCTACCGCTACAATCCGGACGTGGCCAGCCTTGTCGCCATCGTGCCGGCGGTGATCCCGATCCTGCTGCTGCTCATTCCCGCCATGCTGACCGCGCTCAGCGTGGTGCGGGAGAAGGAGCTGGGCTCGATCGTCAATCTCTATGTCACGCCCGTCACGCGCGCCGAGTTCCTGCTCGGCAAGCAGCTTCCCTATGTGGTGCTGGCCATGCTCAATTTCGCGCTGCTGACGATCCTAGCGGTGACCGTGTTCGGCGTGCCCGTGAAGGGCAGTCTGGTCGCGCTGACGCTGGGCGCGCTGCTGTTCGTGCTCAGCTCCACCGCCATCGGCCTCATTTGCTCCACCTTCCTGCGCAGCCAGATCGCCGCCATCTTTGGCACCGCCATCGCCACCATCATCCCGGCCGTGCAGTTCTCGGGCATGCTGACACCGGTCGCTTCCCTGGAAGGCCCCGGCCATTTCGTCGGGAGCATATATCCCGCCACCCACATCCTCACCATCAGCCGCGGCATCTTCTGCAAGGCGCTGGGCATCGCCGACCTGCCGGGCGCCTTTCTGGCGCTGGGGATCACCGCGCCGATCCTCATGGTCGCGGGCATCGCACTGATCCGCAAACAGGAGCATTGAGGCAATGCGGCTCTCGAACATCGCTCGCCTCGGCATCAAGGAGGTGCGCAGCCTGTGGCGGGACCGGATGATGGTCCTGCTGATCCTCTGGGCCTTCACCGGCTCGATTTATGTCGCGGCCAGCGCCATCCCCGAGACGCTCAACAAGGCACCGATCGCGATTGTCGACGAGGACGGCTCCCAGGTCTCGCAGCGGATCATCAACGCCTTCTCGCCGCCCTTTTTCAACCCGCCGATGCTGATCAGCCAGCACGATGTGGACGCGGCGATGGATCAGGGACTTTACACCTTCGTTGTCGACATCCCGCCGAATTTCCAGCGCGATCTGCTCGCCGGCCGGGCGCCATCCATCCAGCTCAACGTGGATGCGACGCGCATGGCGCAGGCCTTCTCGGGCAACGCCTATATCCAGCAGATCGTCAATGCCGAGGTGAACGGCTTCGCTTCCCGGGGCGCGAAGGCGGCAGCCTTGCCGGTGGACGTCGCCGTGCGTTCCCGCTTCAACCCCAATCTGACGTCCCTGTGGTTTGGCGCGGTGATGCAGGTGATCAACCATGTCACCCTGCTCTCGATCGTCCTCACCGGCGCGGCCCTTATCCGCGAGCGGGAGCATGGCACGGTCGAACATCTGCTGGTCATGCCGGTCACGCCCTTCGAGATCATGGCCGCCAAGGTCTGGTCGATGGGTCTGGTCGTGCTCGTCGCCACCTGGCTCTCGCTCGGGATCATCGTCCAGGGCGTTATGCGCGTGCCCATCGAGGGATCGGTCGGGCTGTTCCTGCTCGGCGCGGCGGCGCACCTCTTCGCGACTACCTCCATGGGGATATTTCTCGGCACCTTCGCCCGCTCGATGCCGCAGTTCGGCCTGCTGGTGATCCTCACCATCGTCCCGCTGGAGCTGCTCTCCGGCGGCAGCACGCCACGCGAGAGCATGCCGCAGGCGGTTCAGGACGTGATGCTGGCGGCGCCGACCACCCACTTCGTGAAGCTGGCGCAAAGCATCCTCTATCGGGGCGCGGACATCAGCGTCGTCTGGCCGCAGCTTCTCGCCATCCTCGCGATCGGCGGGGTCTTCTACGCGGTCGCGCTCGCCCAGTTCCGCAAGGCCATCACCACCATGGCCTGACCGGGCAGCTCCAGTACGCGTGTTCGTTTCGAGCCATTTGCCCCTCAAGGCGCTGAATGGACGATCAATTCATGTGACGAAGATCATGTGCGTCCGCCTGCGGGACCGGGGGCGGGTCGCCACGCGCTACAATCGATGCCCGAGAGCCTTCTTCTCCGCTACCGCCCTTGCAGCTACCGTCGTCTTCTGGCTGCAAATCAACGAGTGCTGACGCTAGGGCGCTATTGTGCAACTTGGCTGCGCATCGCTCACTCCGGTCGGCCCAACAATCGTGTCGCGCACGAGGATCGACGAGAAAAATTCCCTGGCCAACTGCGCGGCTTCACTTTGGCTGGCGTTTATCGGAATAACGTAAGAATTCACCCCTCGCACCGTTGCAATCCTTTGCAGTCGGCTGGCATCGGCGCTTGCTTCGGCTTGGATGCGGGACAAACAGCATACGCCCAGACCCAACACCGCAAGGTCCAGCCCGCTGGCGAGACGCTGCACCCGCTGCACCGGCTCAAAGGGCGCCAGGTCCGCTTCCACCAAAGCGCTTTCGATGATGCGCGCCACCGCGCCGCCCTTGGGAGGCCAGATGACCGGCACCGGGCGCAGCCCCTGCTCGATACGCTGCACAAGCTCCGGGGTTGCGTAAAGCGCGCACGGAATTTCGCCAAGATGCTGACCGGATACATATTCCGGCCTCTCCGGCAGGGCGAGGAAAGCAAAATCCACCTGTTCGGGATCAAGCTGCTGGATCGAGGTAAGCGCTGATGGAACAGGCCGGAAATGCACCTCAATGTTCGGATGCTTCAGGTAAAACCGAGCCAGCGCCGGCATGAAGCTGCGATCGATCGCGGCCTCACTGGCGGCGATTTCAACTCGGGCACGCTGATTGGAGCCGGCCCTGCCTCTCCTGATGCGGTCAAGTCCGCTCAGCACCGTCTCGGCAAAGCTCGCCAACTCCTCTCCCGCCTGCGTCAGCAGCCCGGGCTTTCCACGAACGCGCTCAAACAATGTCCCGCCATAGGCCAGTTCCAGCGCCTTAACATGTTTGGTGATCGAAACCTGAGAGACGCCAAGCGATCCAGCGGCTGCCCCGAAGCTGCCACATCTTACGATGGCAGCCAGGACTTCCAGCTGACGAAAGGTCATATCTTCGAGAGAAGTGCGCATAACCTGGGTGTTATGAGTCCATATAACGGGCGGGTCAATTGTCGGCTGATTCCAGGAGTGTAGGACGGCTTCAGAAACAAGGGTTTTCTGGAGAGGACGAACTTGATCTTGAGCGATCAATTGTACGCAGCGTGCGCACGGCGTGCCCACGATCGCTGTCGTATTGTGCTTGGCGGTATCGCGCTCGCTGTCACCACTCCCGCAACGGCGCAGGACCTGGATGCGCGGCTCACACGCGTGGAGGATATCAAGGCCATCGAGCGGTTGCAGAACGCCTATGGCTATTATCAGAACCGCTTCCTGTTCGCTGAGCCGCCCACGCTATTTTCCAGCGATCGGCCAGAGGTCCATTATGATGGAGGCGTCTGGGTCGGCAAAGCGTCCGTTCAACGACTGTGGCAACGCCATTTCCCCACGGTCTTTGGCACTGACGGGCAAGGGCCCCGTGCGGGCGTCATGTTCGACCAGCCGATGTTCCAGGGCGTCGTCGATGTGGCGGCGGATGGCCGCACCGCCAAGGCGCGCTTTCAGACCATCGGCCGTTTCGCTTCCTACGGTCAGGATGAGCGCTGGGTCGGCGGCGTGTTCGAGAACGATTACGTCAAGGAAGGCGGGATCTGGAAGATCAAGGTGCTGCGTTACTGCAGCAGCTGGGACGCACCCTATAATCGCGGATGGAAGGACGGCGCGTCGTCCCGGCCTCTGCCATGGACGAATTATTCCAAGGCCGGGAGGCCGGACCGGGTCGACAAGGCTGCCTGTCCCCGGGTCTATCCGGAGGGCGGCGCTGTGACCTTCCGCTATTTGCACCCTGTTACGGGCACGCCTGTCGCGCAGGCAGGAGGCGGCCAATGATTGCCAGGATCGCAGCGCTCGCGGCGCTCGTCGCCGTTCCGCAGGCGGGTTTCGCGCAGCCGTCGGCCGACGCGAGGCCGTCGATAGAACAGCGCATCAAGGCGGTGCTCGACACCAACGAGCTGGAGCGCTTTTTCAGCATCTACGGCTACCAGCAGGACAAATCCCTCTACTTCGAGAACATCGAGTTGTTCGTCGACAAGGGCGCCGAGGCCGTTTTCCAGAACGCGGAATATCGCGGAAAGGAAGGGCTGGCGCGCTTCTGGTACGGGCACTGGGCGCATCTGACGCACAATGCCTTCGTGCCGGTCGACGGCCTGATGAACGACCATCTGCTGTTCCAGCCGGTCGTCACCCTCGCGGCGGATGGTCAGTCAGCGCGTCTGCGCGGCCATGGGCGCGGTTACATCACCAGCTACCAAGGGAAAATCCGCGTCGGCCAGAGCACTGACGGTTTCACGGACAAATTCGTGGATGAGAAGGGGCAGCAGCAGTCCATGGGGCCGCTGGCGCTCGTTCAGGACTATATCTACGAGCACAGCTTCGTGAAGGAAAACGGCGCCTGGAAGCTGAAGCGCTGGACCTTGTGTATCTACGCGACGGGTAAATACG
The DNA here is from genome assembly GCA_017304105.1 of Sphingomonadales bacterium. GTDB lineage: Bacteria > Pseudomonadota > Alphaproteobacteria > Sphingomonadales > Sphingomonadaceae > Sphingobium. The sequence continues at coordinate 8,514 of JAFKLU010000348.1, read as the reverse complement.
GGCGGGGCTACGCCGACCTTCCAATCCCCGGAATCATGGGCAATGAGGCGACCGCCAAGCACGGCGAGCGCCGCAAGCAGGACATGGACAGCGAGACGCCGGAAAGGCCGCACGAGCTGTATCCTGAGAATCCCGTGGGCCCGGATGAGGTGCTGAGCGCCGAACAAACCGGATGCTTCATTGCCAAAAATCAAGTGATGGCGCGCTCGGCCGTGGTGCCGTTCAGCTTCGTCAATCCTGTCACCGGCAAAGCCGTCACCTGGAAAAACCGATGAGACCGTTCAGTAGCAAACTCGCCTTCGCCGTCGCGGCAGGCAGCTTGGCCCTGTGCGCCGGCGCAGGCCAGGCGCAAGATCGCCCCACGCTGCGCACGGATGGCACGATTGTCGCCATGCCGCCGATCGCTGAATCGTCCGTTGCCATCACGCCTGACAAATATGAGGCCTATGTCGAGCGGCTGGAAGCGACCGAGGCCGTGAAGCGGCTGATTGCCAGCTTCGGCTATTATCGCTCGGCAAATCTGCCCGCAGAAACCGTGGCCCTGTTCACGCAGGATGGCCGCGTGGACTATGATGGCGGCCAATGGGTCGGCCACCCGGCGCTCACCCGCCTCTTCGAAGGGCGCTTCCGCCAGGCCGCGCTCGCAGGAACGCGGGGCCCGCAAGCCAATGTGTTGAACGAGGGCTATGTTCTCCAGCCCGTGATCGACGTGGCGGCGGACAATCGCTCGGCCAGCGCGCGCTTCCGCGAGATCCACTATCTCGGCAAGCGCGGCGAAAGCCAGCTCTACGGCGCGATGCTCTACGAGGCTGTCTTCACCCGCAATGATCGCGGCTGGGCGATCCGCTCGCTCGTTCCCTGCCTCGCCTGGCAGACGGATTATCACGAGGATTTGAGCAAGGCGAAACTGCCTGACTACCCGAAGGCTGCTCCGGTTCTTTACCCTGAAGCCGCGGATGGACCCGATCGGCTCAGCAGCCAGCTCTGCACGCCTTGGCCTTACGGGGGCATCACGCCTCCCATGCATTACCCGCACCCGGTGACGGGCGAACACATCAACAAACCGTAATAACCATAAGTCAGGGGGAAATGGACATGACATCCATCAAAGCAACGCGCTTCAGCAGATTCCGTCGCCTTTCCGGCGCATCGAGCCTGATCATGCTGGCGGTGGCAATGCCCGCCGCAGCGCAGGAAGCCGAGCCGGAAACCGACTACGACATCGTCGTCACCGGCACGAGCATCCGCGGCAACACCGCGCCGATCGGCTCTGCCCTGCAGGTGGTCGACTCTGCCGATCTGCGTGCGACCGGTCTTTCCAACACCAACGAGATCCTCAAGACGATCCCTCAGGTCGCGAACCTCGGCATCGAGGAAGGTCGCGGCGGTGGCGTGCAGGGCGCTGACTCCAACATCACGCAGGCCAAGACCATCAACCTTCGCGGCCTTGGCGTTGAATCGACGCTCGTGCTGCTGAACGGCCGTCGCATCGTCAAGAACGGCTCGCAGGCCGAATTCTACGACATGTCCGTGTTCCCGGCGCTCGCCATTGGCCGGCTGGAAGTGATCGCGGAAGGCGCTTCTGCCATCTACGGTGCCGACGCGGTCGGCGGCGTGGTCAACGTCATCACCAAGCGCGGCCGCGACGCCACGGAGACCGTGCTGCGTTATGGCGGTGCGGACGGTTTTGACGAGAAGAAGTTCTCCCAGACCTTCGGCGCGACCTGGGAAGGCGGGGACATCTTCCTTGCCTATGACCATTATGAGCGCGGCGGCCTGCTCGGCAAGGAGCGCCGGCAGGTGACGCAGGATCTGCGCCCCTATGGCGGTCCGGATCTTCGCCCGGCCTTCGGCGCGCCCGGCACGATCAGCATCAGCGGTGTCAACTATGCGATCCCGGATGGCAATGGCGTCGGCCTCACCCCGGCCTCGTTCGTGGCGGGCACCGCCAACCGTGAAGACATCAATGAGTATCGCAGTCTGCTGACGGACCAGAACCAGGACAATTTCTTCGGTTCAATCCATCATGACATCACCAGCGATGTGACGGTCTTCGTGGAAGGCTATTACAGCGACCGCGTGTATAGCGGCCTGGGTGGCAGCCTTAACCGCGGCGGCGCCACGGCCGTTCTGGCGGTGCCTCGCCAGAACCCGTTCTTCGTGCATCCCACCAATCCGGCGGCAGCCAGTGTTCCGGTCAACTACAGCTTTTCCAAGCTGCTGCCGCCCAATGTGACCGGGGGCGAGCGAGGCGGAAACATCGCGGGTGGCTTCAAATACCGCATGGGCAACAACTGGGTGATGGACGCCAGCGCTGCCCTTGGCCGGAACCACGCGCACCGCTTCTCGGACCAGGTGCACACCGCCAATCTGACGAGCGTTCTGGCCGATACCAATCCGGCGACGGCGTTCAACCCGTTCTGCAATCCCGAGAAGTTCACCTGCATCGGCGCGGCCAATCTGGAGAAGCTACGCGGCTACAGCGACTTCAACTTCTATTCCGACATGTGGAACGTGAGCGGCAGCGTCAGCGGTCCTCTGTTCGCGATCGGCGGGGGCGACGTGTCGGTCGCGGTCGGCGGCGAATATCGCGACGAGAAGCTGGAAACGGTCCTCAAGTTCAAGACCACGACCGTCGACCCGACGACGCGCACGACCGTGAGCGGACGCCAGGTTGCAGCGCTCTACGGCGAGCTGAGCGTTCCGCTCGTCAGTTCGCTCAATGCCCGGCCCGGTCTGGAGAAGCTCCAGCTCTCGGCGGCGGTGCGCTACGACGATTATTCCGACTTTGGTGGCACGACCAATCCCAAGTTCGGCATCGTCTATTCGCCGGTCGTGGGTGTGAGCCTGCGGGGCAGCTACAGCACGTCCTTCCGCGCGCCTTCGCTTGCGGATACCGATCTGGCGGCCTCGCTCGGCTATGTGCCGGCGAACTTCAACGATCCTTTGACCAATACCGTGGTCCGGGCCATCCAGATCCTGGGTGCGCGCGAAGGCCTCGGGCCGGAGCGTGCGAAGATCTGGACCGCAGGCGTCGATCTGAAGCCGGTGTCGGGTCTGCGGGCATCGCTGACTTACTATAATATCAACTATTCGGATCGCATCGCGACCGTCGGCACGGCAGCGCTGCTGGCCAACCCGACCGTCTTCGGCGCGTTCATCAACCGCAACCCCACCGCGGCGGAGCTGACCACGATGATGAGCAGCCCGTACTTCACGGGCGCGACGGAAGCGCCCAGCAACTTCGCGATCATCATTGACGGCCGCGTTTCCAATCTGGGATCCACCAAGCAGTCCGGCCTGGACGGCGACATTGACTATTCGTTCGATCTCGGCGGTGGCGATGCACGGGTGGGCGCGCAGTTCACTTATCTGCTCAAGGCCGAGGAAGCGCTCGCAAAGGGGCTGGCCTTCCGCGACGTGCTGAACCAGATCAACTATCCCATTCAGTTCCGTGGCCGTGCACATGCCGGCTGGAGCAAGGGCGGTTTCAGCATCGATGCGTTCCTCAACCACGTGGGCGGCTATGACAACACGCTGCGCACGCCGACCGAGAAGGTGAAGTCCTGGAACACCCTCGATGTCACGATCGGTTATGATCTGCGCGATCAGGGTGGCCTGCTCTGCAACACGCGGATCCAGCTGAACGTCACCAACGCGACCAACGCCAATCCCCCGTTCGTCATGAACACGGGTGCCGCGGTGGAAGGCGCTTATGACGGGCAGAATGCCAGCGTGATCGGCCGTTTCGTCGCGATCGAAATCTCGAAGAAATGGTAAAGCGGATCGGATGGGCGCGGGCTGCCAGCATCGCCATGACCGTTGGGGCAGGGTGTCTTGCCGCCCTCCCATCCGGCCCGGCGCAAGCCCAGGCAGACAGCAATGCGAGGCGTGCGGCGATTGACGCACGCGTCGCGCGGCTGGAATCGATAAAGGCCATCGAGCGTCTTCAAAACGCTTATGGCTATTATCAGGACCGCTTCTTTTTCGCGGAAGTGGAGACATTGTTCGCGCGCAGGGGCGCGAGCGTGCAGTGGGGCGATCAATTGTGGATCGGACCCAAGGCCGTTCGCAGCTTCTGGCTCGATTATTGGCAACCCGTGATTGCTGGCGGCTCGGCGGGGCCGGTCGCCGGCAAGCTGCTGGACCTGCCGCAATGGCAAGGCGTCATCACGATAGGCGCTGACGGTCGCACGGCCACCGGGCGGTTCAACACCATTGGCCGCTATGCCGTGTACCGTGAGAAGGAATATTGGGTCTCCGGCTTCTTCCAGAACCGATATGTCCGCGAAGATGGCGTCTGGAAGATCGCGGCGCTGAAATTCTGCCCCAACTGGTCGGCGAAATATACCGACGGGTGGCAGGACGTGACGGCCGCCGGTGCGCTCGCCTGGCTGCCCGCCGCGCCCCGCAAGGCATCGCCGACAAGGGCCGCGACGACCTCGGAACGGTGCCCCAAGCCATTCCCGGCCAACGGCGCCATGCCGCTCGATTTTGCCGATCCTTTGGTGGGAGACCAGAAATGAGGCGCTCTCTATTCTGCGCGGCGTCCCTGCTGCTCGGCGCGCTGACGGCGCCGGCCAACGCGCAACAGGCGCCCACGGCGGAAGAACTCAAGCAGCGCATCGGCATGATCACGGATCATGATGAGCTGGAGCGCTTCCACCAAATTTACGGCTATCAGCAGGACTATATGCTCTACAATGCGCAGGCCGATCTGACCTCGCGCGATGCCGAGCATCATTACAAATATGGCATCTATCGCGGGACCAGTGGTTCCTGGCGGATGTGGCACGGCAGGTTCGGCGGCTTTACCGGCTATGCGGACATGCCCACCTTCGGCGCGCTGATCGACCACCACCAGGCACAGGGCATCATCACCATCGCGCCCGACAGGCAGACCGCCAAGGCGCGCTTCCGCACATCGGCAGACCGCTTCTATTCCCATGTGGGCATCGGCCTTTCGAGCGGCGCACAGGCCGTGGAGGGAGCCGACCACTCCGTCTGGTATGAGAATGACTACAAGCGCGAAGACGGCATGTGGAAGCTGAGCGGCGTACGCGTCTGCATTTACGCAGAAGGCGCATTCGGCAGCGGCTTTGCTGACTTGCCGGTGCCCGGAAAGCTGGGTGTCCCTAGCGATGCTGGCCCCGACTATTGGAAGAGCCGGGCGCGCACCCAGCAAAATCCCGGCAACTGGAATATCCTGCATCCGCAAGCGGAATACGGGCCTGACGCGGTGGAAAGCCCGGAGGAATTCGGCTGCTTCTACGCAAAGAACTCGACGATGGTGCACTCGGTTGTGCTGCCCTTCCACTTTAAGAACCCGGTCACGGGCAAGGAGGTGACATGGCAAAATCGCTGATGGCACTGGCGGTTGCCGCGCTCGCCCCCTTCGCGCCGCTGGCTGCCCAGAGCAGTCCGTCCACCGAGAGCCAGACGCTGGACGAGGTGGAGCGGGAGGTTGACCGGGCTGAATCGATCGAGGCGATCAAGCGCATCACCTACATGTTCAGCTATTATCGCGATGCTCATCAGTATGAGCGCGCGCTGGCGCTGTTCGACGATGCGGCGAGATACGACTTCGCCAATGGGCAATATGTCGGAAAGGCCTCCATCCGCCGTCTTTTCGGCAGCAAGCGTTTCGCCGTGGCGGGGCGCGTGCCCGGCTCCGAAGGCCCGCCCATTTTGAACAATCATGTCATGATGCAGCCGGCGATCACGCTGGCGGCTGATGGACGCACGGCCCAGGCGCGCTTCAAGGATCTCGTCTTTGAAGCCGAGCACGGCAAGAGCCAGACCTACTCTATCGGCGCCTATGAGAACGACTATGTTCGCGGTGAGGGCGGGCGCTGGCTCATCAGTGCCGTGCGCTACTGCTACCGGTTCCGCGCGCCCTATGACATGGCGGCAAGGGCTCTCCCCGTGCCGCCCAAGTCAGAAGCCATTCCGTTGACCTACCCGAAGGACCCGGAAGGCCCGGACCGGCAGATCAACTATTATTGCCATCGTTATCCCGACGTGGGCGTGAACCCGCCGTTCCATTTCAATCATCCGGTAACCGGGGAGCATATCGCCAAGCCCTAGCCGGTGAGGCGCTGGGGCGACTGCACCGTGACCTGCGGTGCAAATCGCCCTAAGCCCTCGCGGAGCAAGCGCACCGAGTCGGGCGCGAGGGGATGGCGAAGGGTGCGTGATCAGGCCGCGACATTCGGCGAGGCGGATGGCCGCTGGTACGTCGCGATTTTGTGCTGCCTCACATTCGTCTGCGCAGCGGTCAATCGCCACGTCATCGCCATCCTCGTCACGCCGATGCAGGCCGAACTCGGCATCTCGGACACGACGTTTGGCCTCATCGCCGGCGGCGGGTTCGTCATTCTCTACATCGCGGCAAGTCTGCCCGCCGGGAAGCTTGTCGATCAGGGGCCGCGGCCGCAACTGCTCGCGTTCGCTGTGCTGCTGTGGAGCCTCGCCACCCTGGCGACGGGTTTCACCAGCGCCGTCTGGCTGATTTTCCTGTTCCGGCTCCTGGTCGGCGTCGGGCAGTCGATGGTCAGCCCGGCGACCAACTCCATTGTCTCCGACCTGTTCGAGCATCGGCACTTTGCGCGGGCGCTCTCGCTGATCTCCTATGGTAGCGCATTGGGCATGGCCGTGGTGCTGATGCTCACCTCGCTTTTGTTCACCCTCGCTGGTGATCAATCGGATTTCGATATTCCGCTGTTCGGTCCCGTGCCCGTTTGGCGCTGCGTGTTCATCGCGGCGAGCCTGCCGGGCTTGGTTCTCGCGCCCTTGCTGTGGTTCACGGTGCGGGATCCCGTTCGCAAGCGGGCCTTGCCGCGGCGCGATGCGGAGCAGGCGAGCGCCGGGTTCGGCGAACTGATCCGCTTTTTGCGCGAGCACCGCCGGCTCTGCTTGCTGATGTTGGCGGGATATGGCTGCTATTCCATCGCCAATTCCAGTCTGGCGCTGTGGCTGCCTGCCTATTTTGGGCGCACGCACGCCATGTCGATTGAATTTATCGGAGTGGGTCTGGGCCTCATCTACATCGTTATCGGGATGGCCGCGATGTGGATCAATTCGCACTTCATCGATTATGGGTTGAGGCGGGGGATCGCCGCGGCGCCCCTCCATCTGGCGCGGCTCTACGCTGCGGCGGGAATTTTGCCCGCTGCGGGATTGGCCGTGATCGATTCGTCCGGCGCGGCGCTCGTCACCGCATCCCTCCTGCTGTTCCTGAATACAGGCTTCCTTACCGTCTCGATTGCCGTCCCCCGGCTGTGCCCCAATCAGGTGCGCGGGCAGGTCGTGGCGCTGCACCTCATCGTTTTTCATCTGGTCGGCGGGATCGCCGGGCCGCTTGTCGTTGGGCTGTTCAATGACCAGCTGTTCGGCGGTGGCGAGTGGGTCGGGGCCTCTTTGTCGCTCATGATCGTGCCGGCGCTTCTCTGCGCGGCGATCTGTCTTTCCGCGGCGGTGGGAGATTATCGCAGGGCAGCGCTCAGTCTGGATCAGGCCGTTTCCGGGGGGCGGGCGTAGGTCTAAGCGAAATTAGGCGCGCTCGTCAGGGAAGTGGACCCGCAGCCGATAACCGACGGCCAGCTCATTGACGATCAGGCGGGGCCGGCTTGCATCCTTTTCCAGCTTCTGCCGCAGGCCGCGCACTGCGATGCGGAGATAATCGACCCGATCCTCCTGCGCGGGGCCCCAGACTGCGCGAAGCAACTGCGCATGGCTCACGACCCGATCCGGGCGGCGGCTTAGCTCCGCGAGCACGCCATATTCCTTGGGCGTCAGGTGAACATCCTCGCCATCGCGCTGCACCCGGCGATGGGCGAGGTCGATTCGCACATCGCCCGTCTCGATCACACGCTCGGTCTCCTGATCGGGCGTGCGGTGGCGCATCGCGGTGCGGATGCGGGCCAGCAGTTCCTCCGTGTCGAACGGCTTGGTCAGATAGTCGTCCGCGCCAAGATCCAGCGCGGCGACCTTTTCCGCCGTATCCTCACGCGCCGAAACGACAAGCAGGGTGGCGTTCGACCGGCTGCGGATCGGCTGGATCAGCTCCAGCCCGTCCCGATCCGGCAGGCCAAGATCGAGCAGCACGACATCGGGCTTCTCGATGTCCAGCAGCGAAAGCCCCTCGCGCGCATTGGTCGCTTCCACGACGCCATGACCGGCACGCTGAACGGCCGCGCGCAACAGCCGTCGGATATGGGCATCATCTTCGACAACGAGGATTTTTGCGACCGATGCCATGGCGCGAGACTAGTTGCCTTTGCTCTCCCGGTCGAGCGCGCGATTGAGCGCAAGAATATTCACCCGAGGCTCGCCGATGAAGCCGAGAAGGGGATATTCGATCTGCCGCCGGACCAGCTCGCGCACCTGCTCCGCCGGCAAACCCCGCGCCTTCGCGACGCGATCCACCTGATAAAAAGCCGCCTCGGGACTGACATGAGGATCAAGTCCCGAGGCGGAGGTCGTCACCAGATCGGGCGGGACGGGGCGACCCGG